>JAKFCK010000440.1:0-2501 GCA_036676685.1 Chitinophagaceae bacterium
AATGAAATCACCGGTTATATAAAGATCACTCCGGATAATGTCATAAAGATCCTGAACCCTAACCCGGAGTTTGGACAGAACGTGATGACCTCCTTACCGATGATCATTGCCGAGGAGCTCGATGCAGACTGGAAGAAAGTTATTGTAGAAATGGGGCCCCACGACAATGTTAAGCTTGGTCCGCAGTTTACCGGCGGAAGCAATTCTGTAAAGATGTACTGGAAACCGCTGCGTGAAGCCGGTGCCGCAGCACGCCATATGCTGAAAGAAGCTGCGGCCAAAGCCTGGAGCGTTCCGGTAGATGAAGTAACAACAAAAGCAGGAATGCTTCACCATGAGAAAAGTGGCAGATCAGGAACTTACGGCAGCTTTGCATCCCAGGCTGCACTTATACCCGTACCAAAAGGGATTAAGTTAAAAGAAGTAAGCAATTTTAAGGTCGTTGGTAATTCAAAGAAAAATGTTGAAGGCTTGAAAATTGTATCCGGTGCGCCCCTTTTCGGCTTGGATTATAAGCATGAAGGAATGCTGATTGCCATGATTGAGCACCCTCCTGCATTCGGGATGAAACTTAAATCTTTTGATGCCTCTGAAAGCTTAAAAATGCCGGGCATAAAAGATGTGTTCAGCCAAAAATTATATGAAGAAAACTTCCAACAGGGAGGTTTTGACACACGAACATTCAATGACCTCCTCGTAATAGTAGGCAAGAGCACCTGGGAAGTGATAAAAGCACGTAAAAAACTAAAAGTGCTGTGGGAACCGGCCGGCGACACCAAAAATAACATGGGAGGAAGGGATGGAAGCAGGGAGGTAATTGTTCCGGGAGAGCTTGAAAGTACACCTGCCCAGCATAAGAAAATGCAGGAATTTGCAGCTCAACCTGCCCGGGAGCTTAGGAAAGACGGGGACCCGGAAACGGCCTTTAAGAATGCAGCACAGGTCATCGAACGCACCTATACTGCACCCTTCCTGGCACATAACTGCATGGAGCCGATGAATTTCTTCGCGCATGTTACCGATGAAAAAGCCTTGCTGGTTGGCCCGTTGCAGGCACCGGGATGGATAGAACCTACGCTTTCAAAAATTTTAAACCTGCCTCCCGAGAAGATTGAGATCCGGATGACCCGCATGGGTGGCGGTTTTGGCCTCAGGGCATACGGGCATTACATGACGGAAGCTGCGCTCATCTCTAAAAAAGTGAAAGCTCCCGTAAAACTTATGTACACCCGGGAAGATGATATGACCTATGGTATCTATCGTCCAATGTACTCGGCGACTTACCGGGCGGCACTGGATGCAAATAAAAATTTAGTGGGATTCCATGTGAAAGGCGGAGGTATTCCTGAAAATCCTATTCATGCAAACAGGTTTCCGGCGGGTGCAGTGGATAATTATCTTGCAGAAAGCTGGCAGGTACCATCCAATATTACCGTGGGAGCATTCCGGGCGCCGGGATCAAATTTCAATGCAGCTGCGGAGCAATCCTTCCTGGATGAATTAGCAGAAGTTATGGGTAAGGACCCAATCGATTTAAGATTGGAATTGTTGAAACGAGCTAAAGAAAACCCGGTGGGCAAAAACAACGACTATAATGCTGACCGGTATGCCGGGGTATTGAAACTGGTTAAAGAAAAGTCGGGATGGAATAAAGCAGAACATAAAGAATATAGCCGGGGAGTTGCTGCTTATTTCTGTCATAATTCGTATGCAGCGCATGTGGTGGATATGGTAATGAAAGATGGGCAACCGTACGTGGAAAGAGTGTTCAGTGCCATTGATTGCGGCATTGTGGTGAACCCGGATGCCGCAACCAATATGGTTGAGGGTGCCGTTGTAGATGGAATAGGGAATGCACTTTACGGAGGGCTAACGCATAAAGATGGCGTTCCGGAGCAAAAGAACTTCAACCGTTACAGGATGATCCGGATGAACGAAGCACCTACAAAGATCGAAGTTCATTATGTGCTGAATGATATTGATCCTACCGGTTTAGGCGAGCCACCTTTTCCCCCTGTATTTGGAGCCGTAGCAAACGCATTGTACAAAGTTGCCGGTAAACGGGTTTATGATCAACCTTACATTTTACATCCGAATGCAAAGCAGGGCGTGTAGTTGATTTTATTTAATTATTTATACCTTAATTATGATCACATTAAATGTCAACAAGAAAATTTACAACGTAGATGTAGACCCAGGAACACCTTTACTTTGGGTGCTCAGGGATACCCTGGACCTTGTCGGGACCAAATACGGTTGCGGTGTGGCGCAATGTGGCGCATGTGTTGTGCACATTGATGGTGAAGCTATTTTTTCCTGTGTTACAAATGTGAGCCGGGCCGTTGGAAAAAAAGTTGTTACCATTGAAGGCTTATCGGAAAAAAATGATCATCCTTTGCAAAAGGCATGGCTGGAATTAGATGTTCCTCAATGTGGATATTGCCAGTCCGGCCAGATCATGTCGGCAGCTGTTCTTCTAAAAGAAAATAAAAATCCAACTG
>JAKFCK010000441.1:0-14488 GCA_036676685.1 Chitinophagaceae bacterium
AGAAAGGATCTTAAGTTGGAAGCGGCAGCAGAAGGCCAATAAAACTAATAGAAATAAAATGAAATTCATAGCGGAGCAAAAAAAAAGTGCTGACAAAAATCAGCACTACAAAATACCCGAATGATTTTCCATTAAGTAAGGCTCTCCTCGTAAGCATTGTTGGAGGTCATTCCTGCAAATTTTTCTTTCAAACGAGGATTGATCTTATCCATCATTTTTTTACCCTGGTCCTTGAGACTGTTAGCCAGCCTGTTTTTATCGTCTGCACTCATTTTAGAAAACTTATAAACTGCATATGCAGCGATACCTGCTAAAAGTAATGAGCTTGTTTTTTGTCCACTTGTCATAGTAGTAAGTTTAAAATTGTGATAAATATGTTTGCTTTAAATTAATAAAAAACCGTACCAAATTCAAAGACAAATTATGAACACCACAACGGTTGGCTCTGCCGGTATAAATAAAATCCTACAAACAAACTACCCTACTATTTGCTCCTGTCGGCTAAAATAAAAACGGGGCCCTGGAGCCCCGTTTTATTAAGTCATTTACAGTTTCTACAGTTTAGTAACTGTATACGTATTCAACAAGAAATTTACATTGATCTTATAGTTACCGGCCACAGCAGGTGTAGGTACAGCATCCGGATCGGAACCGCCACCCCAGTTTGCACCCAAAGTTCCCCCGGTGGCAGATGGCCCCCCAAATTGGGGCGCCCAGTTTCCAAAGGAAGAAATGAATTTATAGGCTTTGCCCGGTACAAAGGCAATGGTAATTTCATACTCCGCAGAATTTAAGCGGGTGAATTTTTGAGCTGCGGGAGGAGCATTGTTCCAGCCACCTACAGTCGCATCACCCAAAATATACAACTCCTGGGGCAGTGCATTGGTGCCAAAAGAACTTATTGTAAAAGTGCCGGTTTGAAAGTTCATGATCATTTTATACCAACCTGCGGCTGCAGGAGACTTAAAATCCTGCCCGCCGGTGCCCGGAGGATAATAACCAAAGCTGCCTCCGCTGCTGATGCCTGCCACGCCGTTATCCGGCACAGCATATTTTTTATTATAAGGATCAGTGCCACCATTCTGGCCTAATACCAGGAATGCATTGTTTGCACCCAGGTTAAAAATACCACCCCATGTTTCATTATCTATTCTGCTAAACTCTGATTGAGGTACCGGGGGTGCTCCTGTCCAACTCCAGGGAAGTGCGCCACCATTTGCCCAAAGTTTTCCGCCATCCGGTAAAGGAACTCGTGGAGGCACTTTATAAGGAGTTATCCTTACCGGCACCGTATTAGAAATAATTCTTTCATTGTTGTTCGCATAAGATGATATCAGCCTGGCCTCCATACTTACGGGCACATTAAAGGCATACCCCCTGCTCAACAAAAATGTGTTCAGTTCTTTACCGGTGAATTCGGCGGTTTGTTGCCCCATCACCACTTTTACGAGAGGATTAGCAAAGTTTTTTCCAACCGAGTCTATCTCTATTGTATACTTAATGTTTGCAGAATCAGTTTTGTGATCCGGGTAAGTCCAGCTAAGGGACAAAGCCACATTATTGGAATCTGCTGGTGCCGGGGTCACTGTGGCAGCAGAAAGCGATAGTACCGCCGCCTTGCCTGTGCCATAAACCGGGAGGTCATCTACCTTGTCACAGGAAGCAAATCCCAGCAGCAATGCAACAGGTGCAAGTAAGTTCAATATCTTTTTCATAATAATTAATTTTTATAAAGCAGGCGTTAACACCCTTTCCGTATTATAATTTGGTTACTGTAAATTTTCCTCTTTGAAAATCCACCACAATTTTATACTGGCCACTGACAGCGGGAGCCAGAAGATCTCCGCCATTGAATTTAAAATCACCGCCGTTTACATTATTGGTATTGTTAGCACCTGTGCCACCAAATTTAGCAGCCCAGCTCCCGTTAACAGGAAGAAACAGGTAAGAACCTCCACTGTTGAGTGCGAGGGTAATTTCATACATCGTAGAGCTCAACCTTGTAAATTCCTGCGCAGGCTCGGGTACCGGATTATTCCAGCCACCTGGTGTCGCATTGCCCACAATAAAAAGTTTACCTGAAGAGGGAGTATCCACTACAGGGGGTATCGCGAATGGAACAACGTTATATTTTAGTACGTTGGATGCTAAGGCACCATTGTTACCCACTAAACTTGAAGTAACCCTCATTTCCACCTGGTGAGACACACCAGGGGTGAGCAGCAACTGGTTCAACAGGTACCCGTTAAACTCTCCCTGTGTAAATGTTTTAGACAGCTCGTTCGCAATATTGAGCGTTTGCTTTTGCGGGCTGCTGAAATTAGAACCCGTCGTATCTATTTCAAGCGTATAAGTTACATCCTGGGAACTAAGCCCGGTGTTGAACCTGTAGTCCGGGTTCGTCCAGTTTAATGTAAATGCCGGCTTGTCCCTGTTTGCAAATGATAAGGGAATAGTTGTGGTAGTAGAACTGAGCACAGGTGCTGTACCTCCCTGGAATACCACCTGGTTATCATCTTTTTCACAGGAGAAAAATGAAACTGCAACCAGCAGGAATATCAGTGATTTAATAATATTTCGCATAACGGTAATTTTTAATTATTTAATTAATAGCCAGGGTTTTGAACAAGGTTACGATTAGCATTCATATCTGCTGAAGGAATCGGGTAAAGCTTGCGGGTGTTGCTTACGCCGGTGCCGGAAGCTACCCCACCTTTCCATGGCCAAAGATATGTTCCTTCTGTAAAACGCTTGAAACGCACCAGGTCAGTTCTGCGATGACCTTCCCAATACAATTCCCTTGCTCTCTCATCGATAATATAATCCAGGGTGATATCACTTGCCACAATATTGCCGGAAGTATTGCCATAGGCCCTTTCCCTCAACTTGTTCAAGTATGATAACGCAAGATTTGCATCGGCGGTGCCGCCTCTTTTAAAAGCTTCGGCGTAGATCAGGTACATTTCTGCCAACCTGAACACCGGCACATCAACATCAGAGAACTGCGTGTTCGGGGAAGGAGCCCCTGACTTCGTTACATTACGATATTTGGTCACAGCATAGCCATCCCGGAAAGAACTGACGGTGTCAATCTCAAGTTGCTGCCCGCCGGTGAAAAACTGTGCCCTCCTGTCGGTAGCACCACTTGGATCAGCAAATTTATTCACTAATGCCTTGGTGGACCTATGGCCTGACCAGCCTTCATTGATACCGGAAGCCGAAGAAACCATGTCACCTCCTATTCCACCCTTGATCAGGAAAGTTGTACCACCAAAACCCTGTGTTTTGGCACCATCATAGTTAATGGTCCAGATAAACTCCGGGTTGTTTAAATGATTGTCCGCCAATAAAAGGTGGCGATAATCCGGTAAGAGTGAATAACCCGCATCGATAACTTTTTTTGCATAGAGCGCAGCTTCTGTGTACTTAGCGGTATCAATGTATTCTTCGGCATTCAGGTACAACCTGGCAAGCAAAGCCCATGCAGCAGCCTGGTCGGCTCTCCCGTATTCATTGGTTCTTGGAGCTGCAAGCGTTGTTTCAATATCTTTTAATTCACTTTCTATATAACCGAAAACCTCTTTACGTGTTTTTTGAGGAGGGTTTGGCCCGCCGATAACACTTTCTTCTGTCACGAAAGGAGGATTCCCAAAAAGATCAATTAACACCCAGTATTGGAAAGCCCTCAGGAATCTTACTTCCGGACGGTATTTGCGAATGGCATCCGCATCTGCTCCCGAAATTCCCTTGGAAGACAATTTTTCGTCTGTAGCCTGGCGAAGGAATTCATTTACCAGGGTAACCTGGTATAATGATTTGTAATAAACACCATGCAGGAATAGATTTGCAGGAGAAGTATTCAGGTTATGAAAATCGGGGAGCCCTGGATCACCCCATGAAGTGATCGCCTCATCAGTGCTCAGTTCCTGGGCATTCCAGAATGTGCGGAAAAAATCGGCATTTTGTCCTTCGTCAGATCCCGGGTAAAATACGTCCGGGGCGCCTGCCTGCCCGGCATTACCGGTCAGCGCGTTACTACCATAAATTTTGGCCAGTGATTGTTTAAACCCTAACGGTGTACTGTAGACGACCTCCGACGTTACGTCGTTGGTGGGCTTCAGGTCCAGGTCTTTTGTACAGGAGATCAACGCTGTTCCCAGCATTAAACCTACCGTTGCTATTTTAAAAATAATATTTTTCATTTTTCTGATTTTAGTAGTCTAACAAAAATTAAAAGTCAAGGTTTACACCCAACACGTATGTTCTTGGCCTTGGATAAAAATTATTATCAATACCATTATTAATTTCCGGATCTGCTCCTTTATATTTCGTGATCACAAAGGCATTCTGCACGTTTGCGTTCGCACGCAGTGTTGCTTTATCATTGAACAATTTCCCGATGTTGTAACCTATGTTGATGTTATCCATTCTCAGGAAAGATGCATTTTGTACATAGTAATCTGATTGGAAAAAACGCTGTCCTGAACCGGTAAATCCTGATTCAAGCACATTAGAAGAACCATTGCTCAGGTAGTTGAGCGGGTTGATGATGTTGCGTTGGATACCTGTACTGGAATGTACGTTGTTGTACATATAATTGCCAAGACTTGCCCTGGCTATGAAGCCGAGGTTAAATCTTTTGTAGTCTACATTACCTGTAAAGCCCATAAATACATCGGGGTTGCCGCTTTTATACCGGTACAGATCTTTTTCAGTGATCACACCATCCCTGTTGATATCTTCAAACAGGTTATCAATGGGCTTCCCGTTGGCATCATATACCTGCTTGTATACAAAAAAGGCGCCCCTGTTGTAACCCACGGAGTTGATAAGAATAGAGCTACCTGTACCGCCGGAGATACCGCCGAAACGCTGGCCTTCATAGTTAGGATCTTCAGAAAAGGTTAGTTTGGTAATCCTGTTCCTGTTATAGGTAGCATTAAACCCAAAATCTACACTCAGGTCTTTTTTGCGAACTATCTGGGTATTAATATTGAACTCCACACCCTTGTTTTCCATGTTACCTACGTTAGCCAAAGCTATTGGTGCAAAGTTTGTTCCTGCGGACTGGTTAACATCATTTAAAAGATCCGAGGTTTTTTTCAGGTAGAAATCCACGCTACCGGAAATACGGTTGTTGAACAAACCAAAATCCAACGCGATATTCGTGGTGGCCGTTTGCTCCCAGGTCAGTTTATCATTGTAAGCTGCCGGCCGGTACATGTTATAAAAATCACTACCAAACTGTTACATCGCTGAGGCATTGCTCAACTCATACCTGGCCAGGTATGAATAATTGCTGATACCATCCTGTTGTCCGGTGATACCATATCCAATCCTTAATTTAAGGTCAGAAATGGTTTTACTATTCTTCAGGAAGGGTTCTTCGCTGATTCTCCAGGCTAACGCTTCTGAGTGGTAATTCAGCCACCTGTTATCAGGATTCAACCGGGATGATCCATCACGCCTTGCGTTAACGGTAATAAGGTATTTACCTTTGTAAGCATAATTTAAACGACCGTAAAAAGAGATCGTCCTGTTCCGGGGGCTGTCTACGGCAAAATTAGGATCTGAATCCTGTCTTTTCGTGCCATCTAAGAAGTAGTCAGCATAACTGTACTCCACGCGTAAATTATCATAATAACCATAACCTGCTGTGAGGTCCAGACGGCTGTCAATACTTTTTACATCTGTTGCATAATTCAGGTAGGCCTCCATCAGGCTGGTTTGAATTTTTTGTTGGTAACTATTTCTTATGC
The DNA here is from genome assembly GCA_036676685.1 of Chitinophagaceae bacterium. Taxonomy (GTDB): domain Bacteria; phylum Bacteroidota; class Bacteroidia; order Chitinophagales; family Chitinophagaceae; genus Ferruginibacter. The sequence continues at coordinate 5,760 of JAKFCK010000441.1, forward strand.
CACCTTTTGTTGCACCATTTACATCCAGGCCGCGTTTGTAAGCAGCCCTCATGCTGTCATCCACGATGATATCCCCGGTTCCCTTGGCGATATCATATCCTACATTAAAGTTTGCCCTCAAGGCCGGAAGGAAATGGAATTTATAATCAAGCTGAACGTTTCCGATACTCCTGTTCACTGCACTCCTGTCGTTTCTTCCCAATAACAATCCAACAGGATTTGTTGGTGCAAGACCTTTCAAACCTGTACTGGAGTTAGGGTCCAGCCACTCCCAGAATCCGCCAAACCTGTTTGAGCCGGAATACACTGGTTTGGTTGGATCAAATCCAACAGCGGTACCTATAGCACCCTCATTTGCAAACCTTGTCCTGCTATTGGTTCCTTTAAGGTTAAGATCCACTTTCAAGTGATCATCAAGAAATGTCGGACTCAGGTTTACTGATCCTGAAAATCTTTTCAGATCACCGGTTTTTAGAATACCCGCCTGGCTAAGGTATCCCATTGACACCCTGTAAGGAAGCCTGATTATGCCGGTGGCTGTACCACCCACACTTACATTCACATCGTTGCCCAAAGCGGTTTGATAGATTTCCTCCTGCCAATCTGTGGATGCAGTACCGAGTTGAGCAATTTGTGTCGGGTTACCATTGGCGTTTACATATGCCCGGAATTCATCGGGAGATAACACATCAATCTTTTTAGATAGTTTACCTAAGGAAAACTGGGAATTGAAATTAACTCTCGGCTTCCCGCTCTTCCCTTTTTTGGTGGTAATAATAATTACGCCGTTTGATGCCCTTGAGCCGTAAATAGCGGCAGCCGATGCATCTTTCAGGATGGTAAACGTTTCAATATCATTGGGGTTTATTAATGATAAACCATTGGCGGCCCCGGCTATGCCGCCTCCCGCTAACTGGACCCCGTCAATAATGATAAGGGGATCATTGGAAGCCGCAAGAGAAGCTCCCCCCCTGATGCGGATCGTACTACCCGAACCGGGCGCACCTCCGTTTGAAGTAATGTTGACACCCGCTACTTTTCCCAGGATTAGTTGTTCAGGTGTGTTTATCGCACCTTTTTGAAAATCTTTGGAAGACACCGTGGTGTTGGCCCCGGTAAGATCTTTTTTCCTTGCAGTACCGTAACCAACTACCACTACCTCGTTGAGGCTGGAGGTTGTACCCTGCAGGCTAACATCGTAAGAAGCCTGGCCGGATAAAGCAAGTTCCTGCGTGGCAAAACCCACTCCGGAAAAAACCAGGACTTTAGCTCCTGCAGGAACAACAACACTGAAGAGACCTTCAGTATTTGTGGCAGTTGCATTGTTTGTGCCTTTAACCGTTACCGTTATAGCTGGTAAGGCGGCTCCATTGGCATCCGTTACTTTGCCTGTAACTGGCGTCTGAGCATACGCTACATTCGACCCAACAAATAAAATAAGGAATACACAGCAACATTTGGAGAGTAGAAATTTAATCTTTCTCATAATAGCAATCGTTTGAGTTTAAAAGAATGTGTATTTTGTACACAAATTAAAGGAAATTCAGGAATATAAACTTATTGTGATACTTTTTTTTAAAAAAATGCTGATTAAGTTTTACACTTTACCTACAAATGGCTAAAAAGCAATGCCCGTCCACTTTTTCTGGCTTTTTTCGTATTTCGCGTAATCGAATTTGTATAGTTTACCCGGGCGGTGTGGCACTTCAGTTTCGATCTCCCCCAGGTCAACCAGGAAATCCATGGAAAAGAATTTTTTACGGAAATTTCTCCTGTCCAGTTTGATATTCAAAATGGCTTCGTAGAGGTTTTGCAATTCCCTTAAAGAAAACTTACTGGGGAGCAGGCTAAAACCCAATGGGTGTTCTTTTACTCTTTTTTGCAGGCGACAATAACTGGTGTCAAGGATGGCCTTGTGATCAAAGGCCATTTCAGTTATGCTATCCACATCATGCCAGTGCAACTCATTGTCCAGTATTTTTAACTTGTGATGCTGGATATTGAGGAGGGTGCAATAGGCCACTGTTACTACCCTGTTGGCCGGGTGCCTGTTCACCGCGCCGAATGTTTCTACCTGCTCAAGGAACACATCGCTGAGCCCGGTTCTCTGTTTCAGTATCCTGTAAGCCGCTTCGTCAAGGTCTTCATCGGGTCGCACGAGGTCGCCAAGCAGCGACCACTTGCCGAGGTATTTTTTTAGATCCGAACGGATAAGCAAAACTTTAAGTTTGTTCTCATCAAAACCAAAAATCACACAATCCACAGACAGGGCTACCCTGTTGATGCTTTCTACTTCAGATTGTATGGTTTTAAATGTTTTGATCTTTTTGTTTTCTACGATTGATTGATCCATGTCAGTTAATAAGGGTAAAAACAATTGACTAGTTTCCTGTCTTTATCACCCTGGTGCTGATCCTGCCCTGGGGGGAAACCAGGTGCAGGATATAAGCGCCCGGTGAGAGTGTGCGCAAATTATCCAATGCAATAATATTCACTCCGGCCTGCAAATTAATAGACTTCTTGTAAAATTGCCTGCCCCCGGGATCAGTCACAGTGAGAACGGCCATTTCTTTCAACGTTGACCCTATCGTTAGTTTCATAAAATCCGTATAAGGATTGGGATTAGCCGTCAGGCTTAATGAACTTACCGGTCCGGTGATCTTCACTATAGTACTATAGGTGAATTTTCCGTCAGTGTCCACCTGTTTCAGCCTGTAATAATATACGGTTGATGCACTGATGCCTGTATCATTAAATGCATAACTGCCGGTACGCGTCGCCGGGATATTTCCGACAGGTAAAAATGTTGTACCATCCTGGCTCCTTAAAAGTTCGTAATGGGAAAGATCGATCTCATTTTCCACTTTCCAAGAAAGCTTGTTAACGGTGCCGGCATTTCTGCCTGTGAAATTCACCAGTGTTACCGGTATAGCCACGTTACTACTCAGGTAAACACGGTATTCCCCTGGTTGCAGCGTGAAGGACTGTGACGTACCTGTAGCCGCAAATGTGGCCGGTGGATTTAAATAATTGTGCCAGATGCCAGCAGCAGGAAATGTTACCGATCCTGTTTGGGTTACCACGTCAAAATTCCCGATCACTACTAATTTTCCTGCGCCGCTATTCAGTGTCATCCATTTAAATGCCCCGGAAAAATTCCTGTTTAAAGCTCCTGTCGTAAACGCTTCGGTGAATAAAGGATTACTGCGCAGTTGTAGGATAGCGCTGTAAATATCGTAAAGTTTTTTCCTGTTAGTTTGCTGAAGATAATCCCAACGAATGGGCTTTGGGCCTGTGCGGCAATCCCCGTTAACCGTACCGTTTTCGCAATAATTAATTGGATACCCATAACCAAGTTCCCCGAACTGCCAAATCATTTTAGGCCCGGGCATTGTCAACAGGAAAGAGGCACAAAGTTCCATCCTGGCCAGGGCTGTGGCGGTATCTTTTACATTGTACCCGCTTGCACTGGCCGTAGAATTACCGAACATCACATTTTTATACATCAGCCTTTCTTCATCATGGCTTTCCATATAAGAAATAAGGTGCGGCTGTGAGAACCCCCTGTTTACATGAAGAGCCCCATCAAAATTAGAGGTACTTACCCAGCCCATGGAGGCTTCGTTAAAAGCATGGTTGGCATTACCCCATAACAGCATACCGTAATTTGACAACTCTACTTCTTCAGTGTTGCTGGCAAAATGTTCCAGTATCACGTAAGAACCAGCCGACTTTAATTGCAGTGTATCATAATATCTTTTCCAGATGGCCACCCGGCTTGCGTCATAGTTGCCCATTGCACCCTCGTTACAATTATTGCCATTGATATCGCATGTGGCGGTTTGGGTGAAACCTTTTGAGAGATCAAACCTAAACCCATCCATTTTATATTCGGCGAGCCAATGAGAAACCACGCGGCTTACAAAATACCGGGTCGCCAGGCTTTCATGATTCATATCATAGCCCACATTAAATGCATGTTTGGAGACAGTGTTAAACCAGGGATTATTCGCTGCAGGCCTGTTATTGGCCGCATCCCAGTATAACTGTACCATGGGCGATAAACCGAAGGAGTGATTTAAAGCAATATCCAATACCACCGCTATACCTTTGCTATGCGCCATATCCACGAATCGTTTTAATTCATTTTTTGGGCCGTAGTATTTATCCGGTGCAAAATAATAAGAAGGGTTATAGCCCCAGCTGATATTGCCCTCAAATTCATTAGATGGCAATAATTCAATCGTATTGATACCAAGTTTTTTCAGGTAATTAAGTGTATCCGCCAGGGTTACCCAATCATGTGCTGCCAGGAAATCACGAACGAGCAATTCGTAAACCATGAGGTTACGTTTATCCGGGCGGGTGAAAGTGGAGGTTTGCCAGTTGTAGCTGGGGGAAGATGTTTGCAACAGACTTACTATTCCGGAAGTAAGTCCGTATGGATAGAGTTTTAGCCCGGGATATGTTGCGGCCGATATGTACGGATCGTTGGAAGGGTCCAACACTTTTTCTGTGTAGGGGTCACCGACTTTCAGGTTGCCATCTACCAGGTATTGGAAAGCATATTCCACTCCAGGGGTAAGCCCGGTAAGTTGAAGCCACCAATAGTTGCCGTCTGCAGTTTTTTTCATCTGGTAAGCAGCTTGCTCAAACCAGTTGCTGCCAGGAAAATCACCGATCACGGTGACACGTGTCTTATTCGGCGCATATAATACCAGGGTTGCTTTGGAAGGATCAGGGTCATAATTGATGCCGTCTTTTACTCCTGCGGGCAATGCCTGGATAATAGTGACGCCCGGGACAAAAAAACGGAGTGTATCCGTTGTGGTGGTAATCCCGTCAAAAGCTTCGGCAACGATCGTTTGTGTGCCGCTGGTAGTGATGGCAGGATTTGCAGAGATCGTGGAAGCTCCTGCGGCCACCTGCACCTGTGCGCCGTTAAAATATATTTTCATTGTAGTAGAAGCTGCAATACTACTGGCGACAGCCGTTACCGCAATATTATCACCAACACTTTTCGTAATGGTTTCCGTGGAGGGAATAAAAGTCGGCTGCATAAATGGCGTGGTGAATTTCACCTCCAGGCTACCATCAGAAACAGGAATGTACATGTCGCTGCCATCGGCGTTTCGCTGCACTACGCTACCGTTTCCATTCCGAAATAATATCGCAATTTTAAGAATCCTTTCAGCAGGGTCTGTGATACCATAATAAGCCCGGATGCCGCCAGTGATAATAAATTTCCATTTGTTAGGAATACTGCCGGCCACATAAGGAGCATTCAAAGCTGCGACGGCTGTATTAAAATTTCCCGGGCGTGTATATTTCCAGTCCGTGGCAGACGTACTGGAAGTAGTGATCACCCCGGTATGAACATACACATCTGAAGTAGGAAGGTAAAAATTCAGGGCACCATTACCTTTTGAGCCATCCACAACTATTTCAAAAGGAGTCGTACTTTCCACCGGGAATTCCGGCGTCCATGTCAATAACTGGGAAAAGGAAGGAATAAAACAAAGGCACAACGCCAGCCAGAGGACAGCTTTCTTCATGAGCAAACAATTTAAAGTGTAATTTATACACAATAATTCGTAATTTGAAAAAAAATTTAAATGCGTTTAAAAAAACTTGCCTGCTGTCTGATACTCTTCATAAATGGCAGCTTAATTCTTGCACAAAGCCACAAGGTTTTCCCCCTGGAAAAAAAATCCCCTGAAGGAACCTGGCTCATGGAACAATTTGGTTCGGGAATAGTGAAGGTGGTGTTCGAGCCAGTCAATTACCTTAACAATGAACAGGTATCAAATGCTGTGTTGATAAAACCCACGAATGTATCCGTAGCCGGGGTGTCCGTTGTGACAATTCCTGGCAACAAAGGTTTCTACCTGCAGTTCGCTAAAAAGAAAATAAGGTTACAGGATTATTTTGATAGTGCTGCACACAAAGGATTCCGTTTTGAACTTCTTCCCGGGGAGAAGATTACCGGGACCGGTGAGCGGTCTGTACCAATTAACCGGCGCGGGTACAAACTGCAACTGTATAATAATCCTGCTTACGGTTACAGTACCAACGCAGAGAATTTAAATTACTCCGTGCCGTTTATTATTTCCTCGCGGGGGTATGGTATTTTTTTCGATAACCCTTCCAAAGGCTACCTGGATATAGGAAAAGCTGACCCAGGCATCCTGGAGTACGGCGCCAGTTCTGGAAAATTGGTTTTTTATGTGATCCCGGGAAAAAACACGGATGAAGTATTGCGGAAATACCACGGCCTCACAGGCACCCAGCCCCTGCCGGCCCGTTGGGTTTTTGGCAACCTGATGAGCCGTTTCGGGTACAGAAGCCAGGAACAGGTTACAAGCACCGTAAAAAAAATGCAGGAGCAGGACTTCCCGGTAGATGCGGTGATCCTTGACCTCTTTTGGTTTGGTGATAGCATCAAAGGCACATTAGGCAACCTGGACTGGGTAAACAAAAAAGCCTGGCCCGCCCCGGCCAAAATGATTGGTGACCTTAAAAGAAAAGGTATCAAAACCATCCTCATCACAGAACCATTTGTACTGAAAACCACCCCCAATTACGAATCGTCAAAGAAATTTCATGCAACGGACAGTGCCGGAAATCCTTTCGTCCTCACTAATTTTTATTTTGGCAACGGGGGACTGCTGGATATTTTCAGAAAAGAAACGCAGGATTGGTTCTGGAGTAAATATAAAAAACAAATTCAGATCGGGGTGGCAGGCTGGTGGGGCGATCTAGGAGAACCCGAAACTCACCCGGAAAACGTTTACCATAACCTGCAAGATCTCGGTTTTAAAAGATTATTCCGGGCCAATGAAGTACACAATATTTATGGCCATTACTGGGATAAAATGCTTTATGAAAAATACGCCCGGGAATATCCTGCAACCCGTTTATTTAACCTGAACAGGAGTGGTTATGCAGGGAGCGCGAGGTACGGCGTTTTTCCATGGAGTGGTGATGTGAGCAGGAGTTGGGAGGGCCTGCAGGCACAGCTTCCACTGATGATCGGCATGAGCCTTAGTGGTGTGCCTTATATTCATGCGGATGCAGGTGGTTTTGCCGGTGGCGAAGGAGACAAAGAATTGTATACGCGCTGGTTGCAGTTTGCCACATTTACTCCTGTATTCCGGCCGCACGGAACCGCTTTCGGTGACCTGGAACCGGGTGTGAAAGATATTCCTTCTGAACCCGCATTTTATGATGAGCCTTATAAATCCATCGTACGCAAGACCATCCAACTACGATACCAACTTCTCCCCTATAACTATACCCTGGCTTATGAGCAGGCTAAATTTGGCAAGCCACTGGTAAGGCCATTGTTTTATTACAATGATGCAGATAGTAATGTATACAAAACGGATGAGCAGTATATGTGGGGAGATGCACTGATGATCGCTCCCGTGATGAAGAAAGAAATCAGCAACCTTACCCTGTACCTCCCCGAGGGCTCCTGGTATCACTACCACCGCGACAAACATGTGAGCGGTGGCCGGTGGATCACCGAACCCGTCACATTAAACGATATCCCCGTTTTTGTAAAAGCAGGAAGTATTTTACCGATGTTCAAATCCAAAGGACCGGTAAAAAACACGGGCGAATATACAGGCAAAGAAATTTATATTAAATATTATCCGTCCGCCACGAAAAGTACATACATGTTGTATGAGGATGACGGGCATACCCGCAGCAGCCTGGAAAAAGGAAATTATGAACTCATACGTTTTGAAGCAAAACAGGAAGGGAAGATCATTTCCCTGCAGGTGAAACCTGCCAATAAAAAATTACTGCAGACCAGGAAACTGCTCATTGAATTGCCGGCCGGTTTCGCTATCCGGTCTGCAAGATTAAATAATAAAACCATGGAGCCCGGCAATAAAATCGCGGTTTATTACACCGGTAAACCGCTGGACCTGCAAATCAGGCTGCAGTAAATTGTTTCTTCATTAAAACTAAAACTCCTGTAGATATTTGCGCACAAAGCGGGTGGCCATTGCTCCTTCGCCTACCGCGGAAGATATGCCCGCCAATGCGCCGGCACGAACATCCCCTGAAACAAAAATACCCGGCACATTAGTCTCCGGCATGTAAGGATCGCGTTCTAATTTCCAGCCGGCTTTAAAACCCGCTTGTTTCAGGAGATCGCTACCGGTGAGGATAAATCCTTTTTCATCTTTAAGTAAAAATCCATCTAACCAGCCGGTACTCGGTTTCGCCCCGATATACACAAATACGGCTTTTGTTGATGTTGTTTGCTCTTCTCCAGTCTGGTTGTTCTTCAGTACCACACTTTCCAAAAGATCCTTACCCAGGAAGGTCACGATTTCTGTATGAGGGTGTATACGAATATTGGGGACAGCACTGATCTGCTGCACCAGGTAATTTGCTGCCACTTCGTTGAGCCTTTCACCACGCAACAGGATGTTTACTTCCTTCGCAAATTTGCACATATACATAGCGGCCTGGCAAGCAGAATTACCTCCCCCTATGATATAAATCACCTGGTCACGACAGGCATGTGCTTCTACCGCTGCTGCTCCGTAATAAACGCCGGCCCCGGTAAAACGGTCCGCCCCTTCCACTTCCAGTTTGCGGTAAGCCACACCGGTAGATATGACAATTGACCGGCTATGTACCTCTGTGCCATCTGCCATTTCAAGAATTTTGTAGCCATCCTGGATGCGTATGCGTCTCACTTCCTGCGG
>JAKFCK010000442.1:0-14413 GCA_036676685.1 Chitinophagaceae bacterium
AATCGCCAGAGCAAACAAAGCAACGATGCTAATGCCGATACCACACTTAAGCCATAAAAATGAATTAGTCATGGACAACCGCCTTTTCATCGACAAAGAAATGTACTAGTACGCCAAAAACACTCAGAATAATAGAGAACAGCCAAATCAAGTCATAATTACCTGTCACGTCATGGTTCACACCACCTAGCCATCCACCGAAAAATGAACCAACTTGATGAGTAAAGAACACGATGCCGCTTAGCATGCTGAGGTACTTAATACCAAACATATTAGCCACAATACCGTTGGTTAAAGGCACTGTAGATAACCATAATAAACCCATCACTACACCAAAGCTATAGATGGTGAGTGTGCTGAGCGGGAGCATCAAAAAGGCAATAATGGCAATGCCTCTGAGCCCATATAAGCCCATCAGCAACTTCGGTTTAGAATATTTTCCACCTAGCCAACCCGCAGTGTAAGTACCAACGATATTAAATAAACCGACCAGTGCTAAGAAAACAGTTCCGGTGGTTGCATTAAAACCATGGTCAATCAAATAGCCGGGTAAATGGATACCTATAAAGACCACTTGGAAGCCACAGACCAAAAAACCGAGAGATAAAAACCAAAAAGGTTTATGATTTTTCGCAATGACTAATATATCTTTAAAGCTGAGCTGAACTTGGTTGGTTGACGCATTCGGTACAACAAAGGCGGGAGCTTTGAGCATCCAAGCCAGAGGAACAATCATTGCAATTAAAAGTGCACTAACGACCAACGCCGCAGACCAGCCAAAGTTTTGTAACAGCAGTAGGGTTGACGGCAGCATAATGAACTGCCCAAAAGAACCCGCTGCACTGGCAATACCCATAGCAAGGCTACGTTTTTCAGGCGGTGCAGCACGACCCACCGCGGATAACAATACAGAAAAAGAGGTCGCAGATAATGCTAGGCCCAAAATAAGACCGACACTTAAGTTGAGTAACCAACCCGTAGAGCTGACTGCCATAAGCAGCAAACCGATGGTATACAACACACCACCGACGGTAACCACGATTTTAGAGCCATATTTATCTGCTAATGCACCTGTAAAGGGCTGTGCAGCGCCCCAAATTAGGTTTTGCATTGCAATCGCTAGACTAAAAACATTATGTCCCCATCCAAACTCATCACTCATCGGCACCAGGTAGAGTCCAAAGCCATGTCGGACACCCAGTGATAATGCCAGAATTATTGCACTTCCAATGAGCATGTAAATCAGCGGTTTGGAAAAATGAGTTTCTGACATATTTCAACCAAAAAATGAGCTTAGAGTTCGCTATATTAAGTGAATTATTTGCTGAAAGCGATGATAAAAAATTGACTATTTGATCAATAAAAACAACGAATATTCATGAAAAAAGACGACTTGGTGTCGTCTTTTTTGTAGTTCTTTTAAAGCTTAGAACCGGTAGCCGACACCTGCATACGCCAGAATGGGGTTAATTTCAATATCGGCTGTGGATTTAATCAGTTCACCGTGCGTGGCATCTTTGACGGTGATCGTGGTTTCATTTTTAAGATGAGCATAGGACACCGAGCCGACAGCAAACCATTTATCATTAAAGTCATAGGTGAAACCGACAGTTGCAATAGGCGCGAAGGCATCAGTTGCTTCTAGCTTAACTTTGGGATTGGCTAAGCTCTTTTTCCCCTCAAGTGATGCACCCGCATTTCCTTCTTTAATATTGGCAATCATATGACCTGCCGCAATTAAATCTTTTTCAGTTTGTGGGTTAATTTCCAACTCATTAAAGTATGCATACATCATTCCAACACCGACATAGGGACGGAATTTATTCACACCTGTTTTACCAAAGTGATATTGGAACTCGAAAGCAGGTGTCCATGCACGTGCAGATGCCGCAGGACCATGCGCTTCTAAGTCGGTAATGAAAATATCATTTTCAAGTTCTAAATTTCCTAAAGCTCCGCCCATAGGTGTTGCAGTTGCTGAAAAAGGTGCATAAATTTTTCCTTTACCTTGTAAATCGACTTTAGGCGGAATACCAGCTTTCATTTCAAAAGAAATATTGTCGGTAAAAAAGTAATTGGTCATGATGCCCAATGTGGTGACATCATCGGCTTCTAAACCTGTGCCTGGGTTGTCCCATTGACTGAGTCCACGGATTTCAGCAGTTCCACTTAGTGCTGAGGGGACATCAGCATTAATTAAAGCTAGCCCATCAAGAGTAGCCTTTAAGAGAGGATTGACGCTACTTCCTGGCTTGATATTGTCGAGCACCGTTTGTGCTTTGATATCTCCAACTTTTGCAGTTTCACCTTCTTTAACCGATGTGTTAACACGGAAAGGTTGGGCTTTACCTTGTGGCATGACATGTAAAGCACCGACCGATACAGAAAAGCGTTTAAATCCATCACCATCTTGTAGACTAAAATAAGGTGAATCTGCATGTGTGAGCATAGGTAAAGCAGCAATAGACGTTGCTACACAAAGCAATGTTTTTTTCATTCTGGGACTCCATGTCCAAATTAACTATTCGTTTTTATAGAGCGTATTATTAAGGTTGCTGCTACGATAAAGCTGTTGTTTTTGAAGGACATGTGTTTTTGACATTTGTGAATGTCAAAACCTGTTTTGTGTGATCGTGTTACTTGCTTGCAATCTTTGTTACAGATGAATGAATATAATAGAGCGCTACTGTTGAGTGTTTTTTGATTCTAGGTGTTTGTAAAATAAAAATAAATTTCAAATCCAATATTTGCTTAGTCATAAAAAAGACCACCAGTAGGTGGTCTTTTTGACAGATGGCATCATATTTCATGCCAATGACATTATTTAAGACTGAAAACGTGATAAATCTTCTTCAGGACGTGCAGTTAACACTTCAACCCCGTTTTTAGTGACCAACAACGTATGTTCATACTGTGCAGACAAACTATGGTCTTTGGTCACTACCGTCCATTTATCCCCCAATAATTTAGTTTTCCAGTCACCACCATTGACCATTGGCTCAATGGTAAAGGTCATGCCTTCTTCTAAAATCATGCCTGAGTTTGGCTGACCATAGTGTAAGACTTGAGGTTCGTCATGGAACACAGTCCCAATACCGTGACCACAATATTCACGCACGACACCAAAACGTTCCGATTCGACATATTGTTGAATGGCGTGACCAATGTCGCCAATGGTTGAACCCGGCTTCACTGTTGCTATTCCACGGTACATTGCTTCTTGTGCCACTTTACATAAACGATTCGCAAGAATAGAAGTTTCGCCACCCACGATGTACATCATGTTGGTATCGCCGTGGAAACCATCTTTAATGACCGTCACATCAATATTTAAAATATCACCTTTTTTCAACACTTTTGCATCTGAAGGAATGCCGTGACAGACCACATGGTTTACAGAAGTACAAATCACATGTTGGAAAGCAGGGCGACCCGGTGCTGCACCGTAACCTAAACATGCTGGAATCGCGTCTTGTTTATTGACAATATAATCGTGACAAATCGTATCTAACTCAAGTGTAGTCACACCTGGTTTAATATGTGGCTTGATCATATCCAAGACTTCAGCCGCCAGTCGTCCAGCCACACGCATCTTTTCGATGTCTTCAGCGCTTTTGATGAGTCGACGGGGTGCTTCGTAAGTACTGTTCATGATCTCTAAAAACTTTTGGAAATTTGTGTGTGACTATGGTATAAATAGCCGCCCATTTTATCAAATGCTTTTTCGTGAATAAATTTCACGGGCTTTGTGCGATGGGGCAATAAAATCCGCACATATATCGACACATTTCTCTGGGTGCCCGTTAGGGTGGAGGATGCGGATATATGGAGGCCTAACCCAAACTTTAAGGTAAAGAAAATGGCAGATTACAACGTAAGCATGCGCGACCTTCTTCAAGCAGGCGCACACTTCGGTCACCAAACACGTTTCTGGAACCCAAAGATGCGTCAATACATCTTTGGTGCGCGTAACAAAATTCACATCATCAACCTTGAGCACACTGTTCCTGCGTTAAATGATGCTTTGAACTTTGTTAACAACCTTGCTAGCAAAAAGAATAAAGTATTGTTTGTTGGTACGAAACGTGCTGCTTCTAACATCATCCGTGAACAAGCACAACGTGCTGGTCAACCATATGTTGATCACCGTTGGTTAGGTGGTATGTTGACGAACTGGAAAACACTTCGCCAATCTATCAACCGTCTTAAAGACCTTCAAACTCAATCTCAAGATGGTACTTTCGCTAAGCTTACTAAACGTGAAGCTTTAGAGCGTACTCGTGAGATGGAAAAACTTGAACGCGCTTTAGGCGGCGTTAAGAACATGGGTGGTTTACCTGACGCATTATTCGTAATCGACGTTGATCACGAAGCAATTGCAATTAAAGAAGCTAAAAACCTTGGTATTCCTGTAATCGGTATCGTTGATACAAACTCTAACCCAGACAACGTAGACTACGTTATCCCGGGTAACGATGATGCGATCCGTGCAGTAACACTTTATGCTTCTGCTATGGCTGATGCGATTCTTGCTGGTAAAGAATATGCTCAATCACAAGCAAATGCACAAGCTAAAGTTGAAGAAGCTAAAGAAGCTCCTGAGGCTTAATGCGTTTGACGTAAGCTTGTCATTTTTGCGACATGTGATGGTGGCAAAGTAAGCGTCATGTATGCAGACGGCCCAAGAGACAGCTCTGGGCCGTTTCTGTTCTAAAAAGAATTCATTTTCTACCGTATTTAGGAGATTGACATGACTGCAGTTACAGCAAGCATGGTTAAAGAATTGCGCGATCGTACTGGTCTTGCAATGATGGAATGTAAAAAAGCATTAACAGAAGCGAATGGTGACATCGAATTAGCGATTGATAACCTTCGTAAATCTGGTCAAGCTAAAGCGGCTAAAAAAGCGGGTAACATTGCAGCTGATGGCGCAATCACTATCGCTCAAGACGGTAACAAAGCTCTTCTTTTAGAAGTAAACTGCCAAACTGACTTCGTTGCTAAAGACGAAAACTTTGCTGGTTTCTCTGCTCAAGTTGCTGCTGCTGCGTTAGTTGCTGGCGAAACTGATGCTGCTAAAATTGCTGAATTGAAACTTGAAGATGGTGCAACTGTAGAAGAAGCGCGTATTGCACTTGTTCAAAAAATCGGTGAAAACATCCAAGTTCGTCGTGCTCAAATCATTGAAGGCGAAAACCTTGCAGTTTACAAACACGGTTTAAAAATCGGTGTTGTTGTATCTTACACAGGTGATGCTGCGACTGGTAAAGGTATTGCAATGCACGTTGCTGCATTCAACCCAGTTGCTATCTCTGCTGAAGGTGTATCTGCTGAACTTATCGCTAAAGAGAAAGAAATTGCTGATTTTACAAGCTCGCATGCCGGTCAAATGTTCCGGATAAAAATTAAGGAGAAGTTAGTTAACCGACAAAAGAGTTCCCGATTTTATGGGATTCCCATGGCATAAAAGGGTGTATTGCAGTCAGCTTAACTAAAAAGGTACTCTACATCCGCCTTGCTCAGGGTTTTCACAAAACCGTTGTCGTCTGTGATCAACTCCCGGGCTAAGATCTTTTTGCGTTCCTGTAGCTGTAGTATCTTATCCTCTATAGTATCAATGCAGATCATCCTATAGGCAAAAATATTCTTCGTTTGCCCGATCCGGTGGGTCCGGTCAATGGCCTGTTGCTCTACGGCAGGGTTCCACCAGGGGTCTACTATATATACATAATCTGCTGCAGTCAGGTTCAACCCTACGCCGCCTGCTTTCAACGAGATCAGGAAAACCCTGCAATCATCATTATTTTGGAAATTCTGAATGGCTTTTTCCCGGTCCGTGGCAGAAGTGCTGCCATCAAAATATTCAAAGGGGATCTCCATTTCTTTCAGCTTGGCCTTTATCAGGGCCAACATGCCCAGGAACTGCGAAAAAACCAATGCCTTGTGGTCACCGATATTTTCCGCTATCTCCCGCGTGAGCTCATCTAGCTTTATGGAATGATTGGGATACTTTTCTTCCTCGTTTAATATGGCAGGGCTGTCGCAGATCTGGCGCAACTTCATAAGCCCCTGAAGAATAGTAAGCTGAGACTTATCAATGCCCTGGTCATTAATGGTACCCAATATCTTATCCCGGTAACTGTTGCGGTAGGCGTCATAGATCTTTCGCTGCTCCTTTTCCATTTCACAAAAAAGGATAGTTTCGGTTTTTTCAGGCAGGTCTTTGGCTACCTGCTCCTTGGTGCGGCGAAGTATGAAAGGGAACAGCAGTTTTCGCAAGTGATCCTTTTGTTCCTGTTCGCCAAACTTATCAATTGGTGTGGCAAATTCATTGCGGAAAAATTCCATATTTCCCAGCAGCCCGGGATTCAGAAAGTTCATCTGGGCGAAAATATCAAAAGTGTTATTCTGAAGCGGGGTACCGCTCATGCAGATACGGTTCCTGGCATTCAGCAGGGAAGCAGCTTTTGTAACCTTGGAAGCAGGATTTTTTATGGCCTGGCTTTCATCCAGGACAATATAATCGAAATGTATTTTCAGTAGTAATTGTATATCACTGCGCAAAGTGCCATAGGTGGTAATAATGATATTATTTTTCTGGAGTTCCTCGGCACTCCTGGACCTGGCGCTGCCATGGTGGATATGATAGGTAAGGGAGGGTGTAAATTTTTTAACCTCGTTCTGCCAGTTATAAATCAATGTGGTGGGACAAACCACGATGGCTTTAAGCCCGTCATTGGTATTTCGGTAATAATCCAGCATGGTAAGGGCCTGTACTGTTTTACCCAGACCCATGTCATCCGCCAATATTCCACCCCAGCCCACGTCATTGAGGTAGCTGAGCCATTGATAACCAGCCAACTGGTAGGGGCGTAATATATGCGCTACTTCTGCCGGGGCAGGTATTTCGGGGATGTTTTTAAACTCCCTGAGGCGTTCATACTTTTCATCCAGTGCAAAACTCAGCTCCTGTTCATCCCTGTTTTCATAAAGGTCATCGATCACACTCATGTGATACTTACTCAGCCTCAGCTTATCCGTCCTTCCGTCGCCTACTTTGAAGAGTAAGGCATATTTTTTCAGCCATTCATCCGGTAATATTCCCAGGGTGCCATCGCCGAGTTGCACAAAAGATTGCTTACCTGCGAGGGCCTTTTTTATATCAGCTATGCCCACCCGTTGCTCTCCAAACTCAATTTCCACTTTGGCATCAAACCAATCCAGCCCACTGCTTACATGGATGTGGGTGGATGGACGTGCAGTATTGAACCGGAAGTTCTTAAGTGCCTCAAACCCAAATACGGGCACTTTCATTTCTTTCATGGCATCCACGAAAAGGAAAAACCAGTTATTTCGCAGTACTTCAGCGCCCTTTAGCGCCAGGCTACCCCCTTCCTCCTGTTTGATGAACATAGAATGCAGGGTATCCAGCTTAGCCACAAATGCCTGCTCGGCCTCTTTGTTTCGCTGGATCACCAGGATCTTATCACCATCCGGAACGGTTATCGTATCCTTGCCCGTGATACGGGTTTCATCACCACTGTAACTGAATATCGGTTGAAAAAGCAGGTAGTCGCCTTTTTCCTGCAACATGAGTTTAACTTCCGGGTGGGCGCCTTTTATTTCTCTAACCAGGCTTTTATCAAACTCCACCTGGTATTCTTTTGTGAGCGGGAGAATGATGTTCTGCATTTTGTCTGCCCAGTTGCTTTTACTTAGCTGGATGTTGCCATCCCGGCTGAACTTTTCCGCCTGTAGCACATCTTCTGGTTTTTTCCAGAGATAGATAGTGTCATTCTGCAGGAAAATCAGGCTGCTGTTACATTCATTTTCCGTCAAAGGAATCAGTTGCCCATGTAGTTTCACCATGCACACGATCTCAAAACTATTTTTGGCGGCTACCACTTTAAATACGGGCGAAATAAATTCATCGCTTAGTTCTGCATTAATCAGGTTGGCCGTTTTAAAAGCCGTGCCCATGGAAAGGGTGAACACGAAAGGATTGGCAGACTGCTCCTCTATAATTTTCTTTAGCTTAGGGTGGAGGTATTCCGTGATCAGGGCAATCGTTTCTTCGGGAAGGTCATCCCCGTCTGTATGAATGATATTCTCCCAGATACCGGAAAATGGGGAATTACGGTTCAGGTATTTGTTGATCTCTATTTCCTGGAGTTTTCTCAACTGCTGAAAAAGCATCTTATCAGATTCGTTAAACGCTTCCGTATTTACGAACTTGGTAAGATCCAGTTTTTCCGTTTTGCCTATAAATTGAAGGCTATCTTCACCGGCTTCTCCCTGCAAAGCATCCACGGTGAAGCCGGGAAAAGTCTTTGCGTTAAAATTAATCACTATGCCGAGCCTTGTATTTTTCTCCTCGGCAACCAGTACTTCTGCCGGTACCGGTGGTGGTGGCGAGAAAGAAGAAACCGGCTTGGGACTGGATACCGGGGCTACGCGTTTTATTGACGGGTCCAGTAATTTTAAAAAGGGTTTTCCCTCTTTATAAATGAATTCAAACTTACCCGCGAGGTCATCCTCCAGGCTATAGCCGTAGATCTGCAACAATTTGTTTTTTTCTTTATCCATGTTGCGAATGCTGTCGAAGTAATTTGGACCAAAGGCATTCAGCAACTGCAAAAAGAGCAGTGTTTTATGTTCGCAAAGGGGATGCATGGACTCAGAACAGGTGCAGGAGGTATCAAAATTTCGTTCATCGTTTTTCTGGATAACCAAAGGATATACCACTCCGTTAAGTTGAAGTTCAGCTTCTACCCTTTCATCTGCAGCCTTAACGATAGTTGCTTTCGTGCTCCGCAGGATGGTTTCCGCTTCCTGGTAAATGGATGGCGAAGAAAGCATTTTGATCATTTTAAGATCAATATGCTTCATTTTGGCTACCGTGTGGCGTTGGTCGTATTGTATAGCACTGCTGAGTAATAGATTTTTGTCCACCATATCCTGCAGCCGCAGGAGGGCAGCTGCTTCATGGCGGCAGATCTCCCCCAGGTTGTAGGGGCAGGAGCATCGCAGCGCCATTAGTTTGGCGTCTGCATATTTTTCAATGTGAACTTTGTAAAAAGTATTGTACACGTCATCCTTCACCCTAAAAACAATAGTACCCATGAGTTCATCATGTTCCACAAGCTCGACATATCCAAGGGAATGAATTTTTTTTCCCCGGCGGATTACTTCGTCTGTCCCATTATTGTAGATATGCTTAATAAGGTGCGGTAATGCCAACGTGTTTTATATTTTACTGAATAAATAATTGCACCTGTTCATTAATACGAGTGGCCTTTGCTGTTCAGAAAAGGGCAATTTGCAAAAGTAAAGGAAAAAAACTGAGCCCCGGATCATAAAAAGAAAGTTTGTGGAGAAATTGATCTTAAATGGGAATGCTTAATAATTTCCCTTCTTTATATAAGGGAAGTACATTCGCCACATCAGGTGTGAGGCAGTAACGGATATCTTTTTCCAGCCCGTAATTCATCAGGCGATGGTAATGAGAGGCATCATGTTCCTTCATAAATGCAAACATATCCTGCTCCGCGGTGCGGTACAGGGTGTAGGCAATATTTGAAGAATCACAAAGCACGTCAAAGTGTTCCCTTACCCGGTGGATAACAGCCCCGGCAAATAAGGTGTCCTCTATATTTATTTTATCCTTCCATGCGGCGCAGGCCAGCACAACATTCCGGTTTTTTTTAATTAAATGGGCACATATTGCGGAGAGATTGGGGAAGGAACCCGTGATGATCTCGGGGGCGCCTTTTTCCAAAGCCATGTGCAATAGTTTGGTACCATTGGTTGTGGTAAGCACCAGGGTCTTACCCTTGATAAAAGTCCCAGGATACTCAAAAGGAGAATTGCCATATTCCAAACCTTCCGCCACCTGCCCGTCCCTTTCGCCTGCGGTGATGGCTTCAATCTGCTTGCCTATTCGTATACATTCTGCCACGCTGTCCACAGGGATGATGGCTTTTGCGCCATTATGCAAGGCGGTAGCAATGGTACTGGTGGCCCTCAGCACATCAATGATCACCACGATACTTTTTGTGAGGTCATACAAGTGTAGCTGCGATGGAGAAAGGCTGGTATATAATGCGGGTTTTATATTTTTACTCATGTTAAATTAATATTTTTCTCTACTCGCCTGGTTCGGCATATGCATTAATGTTTGCATTCCCGGGAATACCATGTTCCTGGTAAATTTTTTTAGAAAAAAGTCCTGTGGCAGGTTTTCCTGGGATCCGTTCCGGGCTTCCGGCAGCAGTTTATCTGTCGTCAAAATACCATTTTCATATTTCTCAAAAAAATGTTCATGCACAAATTTTTTGAAATCCATCTTTTGCATTTCATTCTTAAAATAAACCGGTGGCTTAAACCCGGATTTTTGATTTGCAAGTTCGGGTACCAAAACAGGTCCCTTGCTTTCCAGGTAACGGTTGGGGAAAGTTCTGCCAGGCCTGTTAAGACGCCTTCCACCCTGTGTTCATTTGTCTCACTGGTTGAATTTTGATGCAGCCTGGTGACTATGTTTTACAAAAACGGTTTCACCTGTGCTGTTAATATATAATCGCTTACAAAACTTTTCTGCCAACAGGTATCCATTTCTTTTTTATGCAAAAGGCATTTTCACCACCTGGGCCTTGAGTAAAGTATTACGAATTGATATATATATTTCGCTGTCGATGCTGGCAAATTTTGCGTCCACATATCCCATCCCTATCGCCTTCCCAAGTGTGGGTGATTGTGTGCCCGAAGTTACACGTCCAATAACATTTCCTTCAAAATCCTTGATCTCGTAACCATGACGGGCGATACCTTTCTCCAACATCTGGAATCCGACCAGTTTCCTGGAGGGTCCATTTTCTTTCTGTTTTTCAAAAATTGACCGCGAAGTAAAATCCTTGGTGAACTTGGTGATCCATCCAAGCCCTGCTTCAATAGGAGAAGTAGTATCATCAATATCATTTCCGTAAAGGCAAAAACCCATTTCGAGCCTTAATGTATCTCTTGCACCCAAGCCGATCGGTTTAATCCCCCGGGTTTCACCGGCGGTAAATATGGCGTCCCAGATCTTCTCCGCTGCTCCATCCAGGTCTTCAAAATAGATCTCTACGCCGCCGGCCCCGGTATAGCCCGTTGCGCTCACCAGTACATTCTCTACACCTGCGAATTTACCTTTTACAAATGTGTAATATTTCAGGTTCAGGATATCCATTTCCGTCAGCGGCTGCAGGATCTTCGTGGCATTTGGACCCTGTATTGCCAGGAGGCAGGTCTTATCAGAAATGTTATGCATTTCTACGTCAGCCGTGTTATGTTTTTTGATCCAGTTCCAGTCTTTTTCAATGTTACCCGCATTCACTACCAGCATATACACCTTGTTCTCCTCCACGCAGTAAACCAGAAGGTCATCCACGATTCCACCCTCCTCGTTTGGCAAACAGCTGTACTGCGCTTTGCCGGCTGTAAGTTTTGCAGCATCATTGGTAGTGATGCGCTGGATCAGGTCCAATGCCCCCGGGCCCTTCAATATAAATTCACCCATATGGCTCACATCAAAAACGCCGGCGTTATTGCGAACGGCAGCATGTTCATCATTGATACCGGTATAAGAAATGGGCATATTAAAGCCGGCGAATTCCGCCATTTTAGCGCCTAAAGCAATATGTTTTTGGGTGAAGGGGGTATTTTTCATCGACTGATAATTGATGTGAATGTGGTTTAAATATAAAGTGGTGGCAAATGTAAATGAAAAACACGCAGGATAAATTAATGGATATACCCCATTTTAAGGTGAACCGGAAATATGATTTC
The DNA here is from genome assembly GCA_036676685.1 of Chitinophagaceae bacterium. Classification (GTDB taxonomy): domain Bacteria; phylum Bacteroidota; class Bacteroidia; order Chitinophagales; family Chitinophagaceae; genus Ferruginibacter. The sequence goes on from JAKFCK010000442.1 coordinate 11,824, forward strand.
TTTGGTTTCACCTTTTGCCCAATACCTGGCAATCCGGTCTACCAGGCCGGTAACGGGGTTTTTCCCTTCAGCAGCAATAAACTTTTGCACGGCACTCCAGGTATTAATATACCCTTCCATGTCCTGCAAACTCCAACTGGTTTTGATTTGAAAATCGGGAACAGGGATATTTTTAAACGGGAAGGGGATAGTACTATACTTGTCCTCCACGTATTTTCTTTCCGGGTCCCAATAGTCTTTTAAAATGTTAAAATGAAAATGGGTCATCAACTCTTCCACTTTTGGGTCGCAGGCCAGCCGGCTATATGTCCAGGCGGCAAAAATTGCTCCCGGTGCAGCCACGCGGCGCACTTCGGCGTAGAATTCCTCAAATTTAAACCAATGTAATGCCTGCGAAACGGTGACCAGGTCCACAGATGCAGCTGAAATAGAAGTTTTTTCTGCAGGTTCATTGCGGTAAGAAATATTATCGGCCCGGAAGGCATGTTCCAGTTGCCCGGTGCTGATGTCTGTTGCAATCACCTGGTAAAAAAACCGCGCCAGTTCAGCGGCGGTTTGCCCGTTGCCGGTTCCGGCATCCCAGGCTGTTTTTTTGGAGGTCACGGCACCTGCCAGGAATTCAAATAAGTTCCCCGGGTAGCGGGGCCTGTAGCGGGCATACTCTCCTGATTGACGGGAAAAATTGTCTTTCATATGCGCAATTTACTTCATTAAAAAATCCCGCCTTTCGGCAGGATTTTTTTTGTTTCAACTTCAACTCAACTCTTGAAACTTCTTTACTTAGTTATCAGCATCATCATAGGGTTGTATGCCGGCAAAACAAAGTTGGCGGTTGACTTAGCGGTGGCGCCTTCTTTTTTTGTTTCAATTTTTTTTAATTCCTCTTCCAGTTTGTCCTTTACCTTTTGCAGGGAATCCTTCACTTTATTCATCTCAGATTCTCTTAAAACCTTGATGGAATCCACTGCCCTTTCATGGCGTTGTTTTTCATACCTGTAATCTTCATCTTCGTCTATCTGGATACCATCCTCGTTGATACGTACCCTGTTCTTACCATTCCGTATATCAATGCCGTCCCTGTTCCGGTCGTTCCTGTTGTGTTTCCATTCGTCTGCAGGTATACCTGCAAGGGTATAAAGCCCGTCCTCTTTCATTACGTAATCCACACCGGTCTCCCACCCATGTTCCACATCATCCATTACCAGGTCCCAGTCATTGTCCCATGGCCCGTGGATCTCAATATCATTACCCCAGCCCACGCTTTCATCAATTTTGACCTGTTTACCTACGGGAACATAAACGGTAATGATCACACGCTGGTTGCGGAACTTATCTGTTTTATTTACGGGGATGCCTTTATCCAACACCAACAGGGAATCCGACTGCATTGCGTTGAACTGGATCATGGAGGCCAGCGTATCTGCAGTGCGTCTCGTGCGGCCGTTGGCAAGCCTCAGCATGGTTACCCGGAAACTGTCTCCAGTGGATTTTACAATATGTACTTTAATATTCCTTACAATTGCGGTGTCCTCTTCCAGTGCTTCAAAGGGTTGTATCTTAAACCACTGCCTGCGGTAGTATTTTTTTACAGGGGAAAGCGTGGTTATTTCAAGCTTACTGATAGTGGGGCTATCCAGTAAAACCTGCTCTTCATTAATTGTGCTGGTGGTCCTGAAATCCCTGCCGACTGAACTGATCAATCCTGCAAAACACATTATTCCAAGGATCCACATGGCAATGAAGGAAGTGCGCATCATTCGCCTGTTGGTTTTGATCCTGGCAAGACGCCGTATGATCCAGGTGATGATACCGATGATGGGTACCGCGATGAAAAAGATAAGTGTACCCCAGGCAAAAACATTCTGCCATCCGTCAGTTAACACATAATCCTTTGCAGGGAACAACCCGATCGCTGCGATCCCAAACCCAAACAGTGCGGCAACAACCGCGAATGCGATCACACCGATGATGAAGTAGGCAAAGATCTTAAACAACAGTACAATGATATCGCCAAGTGACCGGCCACTCCTTCTTACCAGGGGAGCCATTTCTGCGCCCACTACTTTTCCTTTTTCCTGTGCGAAGGTTTTAGCTTCTGCACCAAATTTTTCTGCCCTTTGTTGCATCCCTTTCATTTCTTCCATCACGGAATTCTTAATAGAATTCATATCCACTTTTTCACCTTTCATTTCCAGTTTTTCTGTAGTGGTAGTAGCTTCCGGTAATACCAGCCACAATATGATATAGATGATCAATGCGCCGGGACTGAAGCCTAAGCGGAATATGTTAGGGAAATCACCCCAGTGGCCCCATTGAAAAACAAAACTGAAAAAAGGCAACAGGAACAGTACCCTTGGTATCCAGGCATTGATGCCAAAATAATTGGCGATACCACTACATACACCCGCTATAATTTTATCGTCGGTATCCCTGTATAATTTTTTCCTGGTACCACCGATCACGGCGGAAGCGGTACTGGGTACAGCAACCCAGAGAATGATATAGGCGATTAATCCAAACCCGGAGAAAAACAACACCAGGAAAATTATCCTCACGATCACCACATCTATGGCAAAATAATTGGCCAATC
>JAKFCK010000443.1:0-9202 GCA_036676685.1 Chitinophagaceae bacterium
GATCGGGGCGCACACCTATGTGGCGGGGCACAGCGTCATCAACAAAGACGTTCCCCCTTTTATAAAGGCCGGTCGCAGCCCGATCAGTTTTGCAGGCGTAAATTCCGTTGGCCTGCAGCGCAGGGGTTTTACCAACGAAACCATCAACGCGATCATGGAGATCTATAGAACTATTTATAATAAAGGTCTTAATACTTCACAGGCTTTGGAATATGCCGAACAACAATTGCCACCCTGCAACGAAAAGGACCTGATCGTTTCTTTCATCAAGGAGAGCAAAAGAGGCATCATCAAACTGTTTAGCAAAGCCGATATTGATGAATATTAGCCTATCTGACGCCGGCAAACGTTTTAACCGGGATTGGATCTTCCGCCACTTTAGTTTTGATTTTTCACCCTCAGGTACTTACGCCATTACGGGCCCAAACGGTTCGGGCAAATCTACCCTGCTGCAGGTAATAGCGGGTGCGATGCTGCATAGTGAGGGCACGATAGCCTATAGCAATGACCAGGTTGCCGTAATAAAAGAACCGTACCAGCATATAGCCATCGCCGCTCCTTACCTGGAACTGATAGAGGAGCTTACCGCCACAGAATTTTTAAAATTTCATGAAGGATTTAAACCACTGTCCCACCCTATTGACCATATTTTAGCCGCCGTGAACCTGGGCAATGCAGCGTCTAAGCAGATCCGTTATTACAGCAGCGGCATGAAGCAAAGATTAAAACTGGCGCAGGCTTTTTTTTCTGCCACCCCGGTGTTATTATTGGATGAACCTACCTCCAACCTGGACCGCGAGGGTACTGAATTATATAAACAATTAATAAAAAGCCAGGTGGGCAACCGCATGATCATAGTAAGCAGCAACGTGGAAGAGGAATATGCCTTCTGCGAAAATGTGATCCCTATCGAAAAGTATAAATAGCTTACAGGAATGCCCGGCTGTAAATTGAGAATAAAAAGAAAAGCTTTAGGGTTGTCCCTTGAGTTTAATAATTACCGCCTGCTCGCGATCAGCAAATTCAGGTCGGTATATTTCAAATCAAATCTTTCGCTTAAATAAAAATTGGTAAGGCTGCCCTTGAATAAATAAATACCCGTGCGGATATTTATTTTGTACCAGATCACGTTATCAATCCCGCCATCTTCAGCGGTTTCCAACAACAGTGGCATCAATACATTGCTGATGGCCTGGGATGCAGTACGGGCAAACCCGCTGGGGATATTTGGTACGCAATAATGAATGACATCATATTTTTTAAACACCGGTTTTTTGTGCGTGGTCACCATGCTGGTTTCAAAACAGCCCCCATGGTCAATGCTAACATCCACTATCACTGTACCCGGCCGCATAGCGCTTACCATTTCTTCGCTCACCACTATAGGTGTTCTTCCCCCTGCCCCGCTTAGGGCACCCACTGCCACATCACAGGTCTTTAATTGTTTGCTCAGGATCTTAGGTTCTATCACGGAGGTCCACATACGAACGCCGATATTGTTTTGTAAACGTTTTAACCGGTAGATACTGTTATCAAAAACTTTTACACTGGCACCCATGGCAAGGGCAGTACGGGCTGCATATTCTCCAACAATACCCGCACCAATGATCACGACTTTTGTCGGCGGTATACCACTAATGCCACCAACCAATACGCCCTTGCCTTCGTTGGCATTGCTCAGGTATTGGCCTGCTATCAGCATCACCGCACTGCCCGCGATCTCGCTCATGCTTCGCACGATAGGGTTGTGGCCACTGGCATCTTTAAGGTTTTCAAAACTCAGTGCGGTAATTTTTTTGCTCATCATTTTCTCCAGGATATCCCTTTTCATCACGGCAAGGTGAATAGGAGAAATAATATATTGGTTAGGGCGAAGAAACTCACAATCCGCCTCGCTTACAGGAGCACTTTTTACGATGATCTCACTTTCAAACACCTGCTTTTTATCATAAAGAATTTTTGCACCGGCATCACTGTAATCCTTATCGCTGTAGTTGGCACCTTCACCAGCCCTTGTTTCCACGTTCACTTCATGCCCGTTGGCTACTATCACGCTTACGGCATCGGGCGTGAGCGCAATACGTTTTTCATTAAAAGAATCTTCTTTTGGTATGCCAATCGTGAGGGACTCTGTTTTTGGTTTTACATCTAAAGTTTCTTCCAGCGTTTCGTAGGTAAGGGAAGGAGATACAAATGGTTTAGCTGTTGCCATAAATTTAAAAAAATTGAATAATGCGGGTGAAACAGAGTTTACAAATTACAGTTTTATTTTCAGCTTTCGCTCATTATTGCCACTGCTGCTTAAATAACAATGGAGGGTATTGTCGGGTAACAAGCCCGGTGTTTTTTCCGGCCATTCAATAAGACAATAGTTGCCGGAATAAAAACAATCTTCCACCCCCGCCTGCAGGGCTTCCTCTTCGTCTTTTAACCGGTACAGGTCCAGGTGATAGATAGCTTTCCCATCGGCAGTTTTATATTGATTGATGATAGAATAGGTGGGGCTGCTCACGGCATCGGCCACCCCAAGTTGCCGGCAGACAGCTTTGATGAATGTCGTTTTCCCTGCTCCCATTTCGCCGTGAAGAGCGATCACCTTATGGGTTGAAATGTTCTGTAAAAATTCTGCCGCTGCTTCATTAATATTATCCAGCCTGTAATATGAATCCATGATGCAAAGATATTTTCATAATTAGTAATTACTTAGGCAGGGGATGAGATAATTTTGCAGTATGGAAAAGATCGACTGGAAAGTGGAGGGAATGACTTGCAGCAATTGTGCTTTGAGTGTGACAAAATACCTGGATAAGGAAGGCGCAAAAGAAGTAAGCGTGAACCCTATAACAGGAGCGGTAAGTTTTACCGCTCCGGGGGAAGTATCCCTGCCGGGGTTAAAAAAAGGCATTGGCTCGCTGGGGTATAGTGTGCGGGAAGGCAATGGCCACGAAGGTCACGGGCACGAGCATGGGGAAGACGGCGGTTTTTTGTCTACCAATAAAAAACGTTTTTTATTCTGTCTCCCTTTCACCCTGGTGCTCATGTTGCATATGCTGGAAGGCTGGCTGCCGATTCACTGGTTGATGAACCCATGGATACAAATGGCGCTTTGCCTGCCTGTATTTATCGTGGGCATGCGTTTTTTTGGAAAAAGTGCCATCAAAAGTTTGATGGGCGGAGTTCCGAATATGAATGTATTGATTGCGCTCGGTGCCCTGGCGGCATTTATCTACAGCCTCACAGGAGCCATTCTTGAACTGGGGCATGATTATCTTTTTTTTGAAACCAGTGCATCCATTATTACCCTGGTGTTATTTGGTAACTACATGGAAGAAGCCTCCATTCAATCCACGCAACGGGCAGTGAATTCTCTTGCCCGTAGCCAGAAAGTGATGGCCAATATGATCGCTTTTGATGATCAACACCAGGAGCAGGTTTTCCCGGTAGAAAATACCGCGCTGAAAACCGGCGACCTCGTGCTGATCAAAAACGGCGAGCAGGTGCCAATTGATTGCAAGGTATTGTGGGGTGATGCCATGGTTAATGAGGCCATCATTACCGGGGAAAGTATTCCCGTGAGTAAACAAAAAAAGGATTTTCTTATAGGCGGAAGTGTATTGGAAAGCGGGCTCATCAAAGCGCAGGTGACCGCCACCGGCAAGGACACCGTGCTTTCAGGAATATTAAAAATGGTGCAGGATGCCCAGGGAGAAAAACCACCGATGCAGAAAATGGCAGATAGGATCAGCGCAGTTTTTGTGCCGGTAGTTATTGGTATTGCCCTGCTCACTTTTATTCTCACATTTACAATTGCCGACAAGAGTGTAGGTACATCCCTGATGAGGGCCATAGCCGTACTGGTCATTTCCTGTCCCTGTGCTATGGGGCTTGCCACACCGGCGGCCATTGCCGTGGGCCTGGGGCGGGCTGCCAAAAATGGTATCCTCTTTCGCAATGCCACAAGCCTGGAGACCTTTAAAGATATCCGCCAGGTGGTCTTTGATAAAACCGGGACGCTCACCACGGGAGATTTTGTTGTGTCTAAGTACCACACTTCTGTTGATGATGCCTTTTTTAAACAGCTGGCCTATTCCCTGGAGAAATTTTCCAATCATCCCCTGGGACGTTCGGTAGCTGCAGAATGGAAAACAAAAGATGTAATTAAGTGGAAGTTGATTGAAGAAATAAAAGGGATGGGCATAAAAGCTACGGATCATGAAGGCAATATTTACGAAGCCGGGTCTTTTAAAATTATGCCTGCCGGTTATGCAGATGCAAATCACAATATTTTTATTACAAAAAATAATGAGTTGATTGGTTGGATAGATGTAAGTGATGCCATCCGGCCCGAAGCCAAAAAAGTGATAGAGTGGCTGAATGCCAGGAATATTAAGACCATCCTGTTAAGCGGCGACCGCCGGGAAAAATGCGAACTGCTTGCCCAACAGTTAGGGATAAACGAAGTAATTGCAGAACAGACACCCGCGCAAAAACTGGAAAAGATCGCTGCCTTAAATGCGCTCGTTCCCACTGCAATGGTGGGGGATGGTATTAATGATGCAACGGCTTTAGCCAAAGCCAGCCTGGGTATTTCTTTAAGTGATGCATCGCAGATCGCGATGCAGAGTGCTGATGTGATCTTAATGAATCACGGCATTAAAAACCTGCCACAGGCATTGGGCCTGGGTAAACATACTTATCTTACCATCAAGCAAAACCTTTTTTGGGCCTTTATATACAATATTGTAGCCATCCCGGTAGCGGCTCTTGGCTTTCTCACCCCCACGCTTGCTGCGTTGACCATGGGATTAAGTGACGTGGTACTCGGTATCAATTCTGTACGGTTGTTTGTAAAAAAGGTTTTTTAACTTCAGCCGACATCAATACAAGCCTTGGCCGAAATTCACGACATATTAAAACAGTACTGGGGCTTCAGCAGCTTCCGCCCGCTGCAGGAAGATATCATCCAATCTGTGTTGGAAAAAAAAGATACACTTGCGCTTTTACCTACGGGCGGCGGAAAGTCTGTGTGCTTCCAGGTGCCGGCAATGGCGATGGAGGGCATTTGCCTGGTGATCAGCCCGCTGATTGCCCTGATCAGGGACCAGGTGGCCAACCTGCACGGGAAAGGTATTCCCGCCCTGGCGGTGTATTCGGGTATGCATTTTATGGAGGTGAAAAAGACCCTTCAAAATGCAGCCTATGGCAATTACAAATTTTTATATGTGTCCCCGGAGCGATTGGAGACGGCGCTGTTCCTGGAGTATCTTCCTGCCATCAATCCTTGCCTTATCGTGGTGGATGAAGCACACTGTATTTCTCAATGGGGTTACGATTTTAGGCCCCCTTACCTCCGTATTGCCAACCTGCGAAGCGAAATGCCTGCTGTGCCTGTGATTGCGCTAACGGCATCTGCCACTAAAGTGGTGCAGGATGATATTTGCGCGAAACTTGAATTTAAGCCAACGGCTAACCGTTTTTTGCAATCCTTTGAGCGGGCCAACCTGTCCTATAGTATATTTTCACCGCCGTCAAAGGAAACCAAACTGCTGGAAATATTAAATAATGTAAAAGGATCCTCTATTGTTTATTGTAAAAGCAGGAAACAGACGCAGCAGGTGGCCGGGCTGCTTTCGCTGAATAATGTGAGCGCAGATTTTTATCATGCGGGGCTTTCCAATGATGCACGCACCAGCAAACAGGAAGACTGGATCAACAACAAAATAAGGGTCATCGTTTGCACCAATGCATTTGGTATGGGCATCGATAAACCGGATGTGCGCACTGTCGTTCATTATGATGTGCCGGACTGCCTGGAAAATTATTACCAGGAAGCAGGGCGGGCCGGCCGGGACGGCAAAAGAGCCTACGCCGTTTTACTACACAATCAAAAAGAGCCGGAAGACCTGTTGAGGCAGGCTGCTATTCGCTTCCCTCTGCCGGAAGAAATAAAAAAAATATATACTGCCGTCATGAATCACCTGCAGGTGGCCGCCGGTACTGGTGAAGGCAGGAGTTTTGATTTTGACCTCGCGGTATTTTCAAAACATTTCAAATTGAACATTTTGCAAGCCACTTATGGGGTGCAGGCACTTTCCAAAGAAGATATCCTTAGTTATAATGAAATATTCTTTAAGCCTTCCACTGTTGTTTTTAACCTGTCAAAAAATGATCTGCAGGAATTTGAAATAATGCACCCGGAACTGGAGCCGGTGATCAAAGCCTTGCTTCGCAGTTATGAAGGGATCTTTGATTTCCCGGTAACCATTTACGAAGGATTGCTGGCCGGTTTCCTGAAAGTCAACCAGCAGAAGCTGTCGGAGGCCTTAAAACTATTGCACAAATACGGGGTGATACTTTATGAACCGGTGTCAGATAAACCCCAGCTTTTCCTGCTGAAGAACAGGATGTATTCTGATGATTTTAAAATAGATCATAAGCAGATCCTCCTGCGCAGGAGCCATTACGAGGAACGGGTCAAAGCTATTATCCGCTACCTGGGGGAAACAAGTGAATGCAGGGCGGTGATGCTGGCGGATTATTTTGGAGCGCCTATAAAGAATAACTGCAGGATCTGTGATAATTGTATTAATAAACAACCAAATACATTGCCGCCGGCTGATTTTGACCGCATTGAAAAACTGATCAGCCTCCGGCTGCAACCCGGTCCTGTGGACGTGAACCACCTTGTAAGCGGGATAAAAGGCTTTCGGCCCGCAGACACCTGGCAGGTGATCAACTTCCTGTTAGCGGAGGAAAAACTGGCTCAAACCCGGGATGGGCTTATCGGTATCAACATTCATTAAGGATTACCGGGGATGGAATTTTAAAAAAAAAAAAGGGACCAAGATAGAAATCTAGTCCCGCTTTAAAATCCAATATCCTATGAAAAACCGAAACGAAGATAATGTGGTATTTACTATTTTCCAAGGTTTCTCCTTTTTTTTTGTAGTTATTTTACTACATAGTTTCTTTTAACGAAAATAAAAAACCCTGCTTGTTGATTAGCAGGGCGTTAACTTAAGTGGTTGGTGCATAAATACTTTTATCCAGGCCGGTTAAAACCAGTTGGTCTTTTTCCTGGTCGTCCTTCCTCCAAGGCCCAATGCCCCGAGCAAAGACCGCACAATGGTATTGCCGGCAGTACGGGCTATACTTTTTACTACAGTGTGGTTGGCGATCTTCTCGAAGGTGCTGGGTTCTGCCTTTGCGGCCTTTTTTGAAGCTGCAATTGGGGGGTTTTTCTCAGCAGCCTCTTCCAGTTTAGCGGTGAGCATCTCGTAAGCACTATTGCTGTCTATTTCCTGGTTGTATTTAGCCACCAACTTGCTGCCGGCATTAATAGTATTGATCTCCTCCCGGGTTAATATATCCATCCGGCTCCTTGGTGAGCAAAGCATAGTATGCGCAAGTGGAGTAGGGATACCTTTTTCATTCAGCATAGTTACCAGCGCCTCGCCGATACCCAGCTGCGTGATGAGGTCTTCCGTTTTATAAAATTCAGTCTCGGGATAATTATCTGCCGTTTGTTTTATCACTTTCCTGTCTGCGGCGGTAAATGCCCTGAGGGCATGTTGGATCTTCAGTCCCAGCTGCCCCAGTACGGAGGCAGGAACGTCCATAGGGTTTTGTGTGCAGAAAAATATCCCGATGCCTTTTGAACGGATCAGCTTGATAATGGTTTCTATCTGTTGGGTAAGTTCGTTGCTGGCTTCCTGGAAAATGAGGTGCGCTTCATCAATGAACATCACCAGTTTAGGTTTGTCCAGGTCTCCTTCTTCCGGCGAACTTGCATACAATTCTGCCAGCATTTGCAACATAAAAGTGGAGAACAATTTAGGTTTATCCTGCAGGTCTGTCACCCGGAGGATACTGATTATGCCGCGGCCATCATCGCTGATCCGCATAAGGTCATCTACCTCGAAACTTTTTTCACCAAAAAAAATATCTGCGCCCTGTTGTTGCAGTTCTATAACTTTTCTCAGGATAGTGCCGGTGGAAGTCGTGGATATCTTGCCATACAATTTTTCAATATCTGCTTTGCCCTCATCACCCACGAACTGCAAAACCTTTATAAAATCCTTCAGGTTCAGTAAGGGAAGTTTATTGTCATCACAGTATTTAAAGATCAGGGCCACAATACCTCCCTGGGTATCGTTCAGTCCCAGGATCTTGCTGAGTAATACAGGTCCGAATTCACTCACCGTTGCTCTGAGCTTCACGCCATCTTTACCCGTAAGGGAGAGTAATTCCGCCGGGAAGGCGCCGGGGCTGTAAGACAGGTTTAGTTTTTGATACCGTTCGGTGAGTTTATCATTTACCGTGCCTGCAGCTGCTATCCCACTCAGGTCACCTTTAATATCCATCAGCAACACCGGTACACTTGCATCACTCAGCATTTCGCTGATCGTTTGCAGGGTTTTGGTTTTTCCTGTACCTGTTGCCCCGGCTATAAGGCCGTGCCTGTTCATTGTTTTCAGGGGGAGGAAGATCCGTGCTTCGGGAATAACCTCCCCGTCCAGCATGGCTGCACCGATCTGCACAGCCTCCCCTTTAAATGTATACCCTTTGTTGATCGTATCTGTAAAAGTGTTTTTATCCGGCATTTCTTTTTTTTGAAAGTTACAACCTTATGCTTAAAATGGTTTTTTGGGGGTAAAAAAAAACCATTTTTGCTTAGGAGATCCTGCAGGTCCCGGAACTATTTTCTGGTATTCCTTCATCTTTTTAAAAACTACAAACGTTTAGATAGGTTATTCATAAATGTGCCATTAAGTGGGAGGAGATAGGGACCGTTTATCGTTGCGTTTACTTTTGCTATTTTTACAATGCATGAAAATATTTCCTGTTGCCCTTATTGGATTTGCGCTGGTACTGGGAGCAAATTTTTCCTTTATGCAGCCAGGAGAAAACATAAGATTAAAGTCAGATCTTGGAAGGAAGCTGTTCAACGAAAAGTTGTTGTCAAAAGATTCCAGCATCAGCTGTGCAAGTTGCCATAAACCGGAGTTTGCTTTTGCAGATACGGCTGCCTTCAGCACCGGCATCTTCGGCAAATTGACCAGCAGGAATACGCCCTCAGTACTTAATATGAAAAACCGTCCTTATTATTTCTGGGATGGTCGTGCCGGTACACTGGAGGAGCAGGCGCTTATGCCCATCGAAAATCCTGATGAAATGGGATTGCCGATCCGCGAAGCAGTGG
>JAKFCK010000444.1:0-1782 GCA_036676685.1 Chitinophagaceae bacterium
CTCCACGCTCATCGCTGTCGCACCGATATCATTCGGATCCACAGGAACCTTACGATATAACAGAACTTCAAGGCCGAGTTTTTCAGCCGTGCGGTTAAAAATAGCCCTGCACTCCTCCCGTAACCTGATCTCTTTTGGAAAGAAAATAACAGCAACACCATATTTACCGAAGGCCGGCAGGTGTACACCTAGTTTAATGCACTCATCAAAAAAGAATTCGTGCGGCATCTGGATCATGATCCCTGCACCATCGCCGGTATTGTGCTCGCAGCCACAGGCTCCACGGTGTTCCATATTTTCCAGCAGTGTAAGCGCATCAGAAATATGCTGGTGCGATTTGCTGCCGTTGATATGCGCCACGAAGCCGATGCCACATGCATCATGTTCAAATTTCGGATCGTATAAACCTTTTTTGCCCGCCATAAACAGAACAGTATTTTAGTGAATAAAATAATTTTTTTACAACAAGCAATGCGTTCGAATGTGATTGGTTTCTTGGGGCGGATTTGTAATAGGCAATGGACGATAGGCAATGGGCAATGGTCGTTCAACCTTCAAACTAAACCAAATATCCAAACAACGTATCATCCTTATTCAATTCCGTATAGTTAATATGCAACCGTTTCAGGTTTTGCAATAACTGGTCATAATCCTCACGGCATTTTAATTCAACGCCGATCAGTGCAGGCCCGCTTTCCTTGTTGGTCTTCTGCATGTATTCAAAACGCGTAATGTCATCAGTGGGGCCCAACACATCATTTACAAATTCTTTGAGCGCACCCGGCCTTTGAGCAAAGTTTACCAGGAAATAATGTTTTAGGCCCTCATACTGCAGGCTGCGTTCTTTGATCTCCGGCATGCGGTCGATGTCATTGTTGCTGCCGCTAATGATACATACAACATTTTTTCCTTTGATGGCTTCGGCGTAATCGTCCAGGGCGGCCACGCTCAATGCGCCGGCTGGTTCCACTACAATAGCATCTTCATTGTATAATTTCAGGATCGTAGAGCAAATTTTTCCCTCGTTCACCAACTGCATTTCGTCCAGCACTTCCCTGCAGATATTGAATGTGAGTTCACCTACTCTTTTTACGGCGGCACCATCAACAAACCGGTCGATACTATCTAAAGTAACCGGGTGCCCTTTTTTAAGGGCTTCCGTCATAGAAGGCGCGCCTTCCGGTTCCACACCGATGATTTTTGTACCAGGGGAGTAGGTTTTAAAATAAGTACCTACACCAGCCGCCAGGCCGCCGCCGCCAATGGGTGCAAACAAATAATCCACCGATGAAAGATCTTCCAGAATTTCCAAACCAACAGTGCCTTGGCCTTCTATAATCCTTTGATCATCGAAAGGAGGGATAAAAGTGAGTTGGTTGTCTTCTGTATATTTTTTAGCCGCTATGGCACAATCATCAAATGTGTCACCTACCAGTTTTACGTCAATAAAATGTTCACCAAACATTTTGGTTTGCGTCACTTTTTGCCTGGGTGTAATGATCGGCATAAAGATCACGCCTTTAACATTTAATTTTTTGCAACTGTAAGCAAAACCCTGTGCGTGGTTCCCTGCACTTGCACATACAACACCCCGCTGCAACACATCTTTGTCTACGCTGCTCATCATGTTGAAGGCGCCACGGATTTTATACGAACGTACCATCTGCAGGTCTTCTCTTTTTAAATACACATTACATTGGTATTTTTTAGACAGGCTCCTGTTCAACTGCAGTTCCGTGCGGGACACAACATTTTGCAACCGCTTCGCAGCGGCTGCAAAAT
>JAKFCK010000445.1:0-21012 GCA_036676685.1 Chitinophagaceae bacterium
CAAAGGCCTGGCTTTCATGCATGAATGAAGCAATGGACGAAATTAGGCTGGATGGTCACTTGAGGGAAGACTTTTTTGCAAGGCTTGTACTCACTGCCCAGCATATGATCAATACACCTGAAAACGGCGTGAAAGGTGAAAGCTCGTGAATAAGCCAGAATCCAATGAAAACAAGCTTACATCTCCACATTGCCACGGCAGTGAAAAAACTTCCTGCAAGCAGTAGTATGAGGAAAATTTGCTTCATTTAAACAATAAGGTGGGGCTATATATGTAAAATACACAAAAATGTTTGGGCTGCCTGACATTATACGTAAACGGAATGTAAAAAGTCTGCTAAAGTGTGAAAAGATTTTTCGGGTTCCTCGATCATGCCCATGTGCCCGGAGTCCCTTAAAATTGTAATATGGGATTCCTCCGGCAAATGACTTTGCTCAAGGCCTTGTTCAAAGGGAACAGCCTTATCATGCTTGCCCAGGATAAACAAAACCGGGAACCTGGCCGAGCGTAACACTTCCGTTCTATCCGGCCGGTTGATCATCGCTGTGTAATATTGTATAAGCGCCTCCGGCAGAAACTGTGTGCCTTTTTCCACGAGGTCATCGATGGCCGTTGCATGTTTTGTTATATCTGCAAAAAGACCGGGGATACTGGTTTTTAAAAAGGCATTGCTGCCTTTTTCTTTTATGAATTCAATGGCTTTGCTCCTGGTTTGTTTTTTAGCTTCGTCATCTGCAAATGCGCTGCTATGAAAAAGCCCGATACCGGTAAGCATTTCAGGAAATTTTTCACCAAAAGCTAATGCGATGTAACCACCCATACTATGGCCAACTATACAGCATTGGGAAATATCTTCTTTGGTAAGGATCAGGTGTATACAATCAGCATAATCTTCCAGGCCCTTGTTTTCGCCCGTGAGCATGGTGGATTTTCCTGTACCGGGCAAGTCGGGGATCACCAGCATAAATTTCCCGGAGAGTTCCTCCGCAAATTTATCCCAGATCCTGCTATCTTCCGCAAATCCATGTAAGAGGACCACCGCATCACCTTCACCGGACACGGTATAATTGATCATGGTTTCCTGGTAGGAAAGTTGTTTCTCCGTCATTTTGCGTTATTTTTTATAATACCTCGTGACAGCCCTGAATATGATTAACAATACAACCGGGATTAATGCATTGTTCATTTGCTGTGGCAAAAAGAACCAAAACAAAAGGAGCAGAATTCCTGCCAAAGCTGTGAGACCAAAATATTTTTTTACCCAGTTACTTTTTGCCCCAATGAAGAAAGAGATAATCATGTGGGAGGGTAATGCCCAAAACAGGTTATAGTTGTTTTTGGTCATGCTGTGATCCGTTGCGGTCCACATAAAAACCAGCAGGAAACCCAGGAGGCCAATGATGAAAAACAATAACCCGTCCAGGCTGGTCATCAGCACGGGGCGTTTGTTACGAAAAGCCATATGGGCGATAAAATAAAAAAGGAGTAATATACTGAATACAATAAACGGGGTAAACCATTCTTTTTTCCGGGGATCCGTGTTGATGGGGTAGAGATTTTGTGACGAACTGACGAGTTGTACATTTGTGGCACGATCAAGTGCCATCATCAGGTTGTCGGGTAGAAATTGTTGTTCAGCAGCTGTCATCACCCGGTCAGTGGGTGCCCCTAGTAATATGTCGATACCAAGTTTACTCCAGTATTGTCGTCCTTTATCGAGGTATTCATGTATGGCCTGGCGGAAACGCATATCTGTGGGTCTTACAGCAGGCAACAACGGCCGGGGTTGTTTGCTTTTTACGATGAGATCCCGCAGGCGTGTAGTGCAATTGTCAAAAAAGAAATCGTATTGGTAATATTTATTCTCCTCCTTCAGGTTTTCATTCAATGCATGTTGTAAACCTTTTTTTTCAACCGGCGAAAAGTCCAGGACCTGCTCGGTCATAGCACGGTTTGTAGCCTGGTATAGATATTTAAAATCCTCGAAACGTTCAACACTTATGTAGTAATTTAATTTACCCCTGACAAATTTTATGTAAAAGCCCTCATCATCAAAATTGAACGTACCATAATTATAAACGATATCCGTCACGCTGTTGCTATCAATGACCCTGATGGCACTATGTCCAAAAATTGAATACAGTTCATCGCCTGGTGTGCAGGTAAGGAGGGAGATGCGAATGCGGGAAGAATCCTGTGCAAATGTGCTAATCTGGTAATGTGCTAATATGCTAATGAAGAACAGGCGCAGTAAAAATTTATAAAAATTTTTTTTCATGATGGCTACGAAAGTAAGGCAAATGTTCAAAAGTGCAGATGAATAGATGACTGATGAAAGGTTACGTTTTTTAACGCGGTATTGCTATTCATCCTTTAATGTTGAATAAAAGATTTGCCGTAAAAGTGAGTGACACAACGATGCTAAATAGTAATTCAAATGCGCGGACAATTACAGCCTGGCATGTTCGCAGACTTCTTCATTTCCTCCTCCCGGCATATCCCGATTTTTTCGGCAAGGGGGCGGAAGGGGGTTGCCTACCTGCTGTAATTAGGCGCTTCTTTCGTGATAGCAATATCATGTGCATGGCTTTCTTTAATGCCTGCGTTACTGATCTTTACAAATTGTGCGTTTTGCAAAGATTGGATGTCGGGTGCCCCGCAATAGCCCATACCGGCTTTTAATCCGCCGATATACTGGTGTGCTACTTCTCTTAAACTTCCTTTGAATGCTACGCGTCCTTCTATGCCTTCAGGAACAAATTTTTTCACATCATCTTCCACATCCTGGAAATAACGATCACTACTACCCTGGCTCATTGCACCGAGAGATCCCATGCCACGGTATTGTTTAAACCTCCTTCCCTCATAAATGATGCTTTCGCCCGGGCTTTCTTCAGTGCCCGCAAACACGTTGCCCATCATCACGCAGGTAGCGCCGGCCGCAAGTGCTTTCACCATGTCACCGGTATACCGGATCCCACCGTCACTGATGATACCCACGTTTTTATTTTTAAGTGCTGCGGCAGCTTCCATCACTGCTGTGATCTGCGGTACTCCTGTTCCTGCCACAATTCTCGTCGTGCAAATTGAACCTGGCCCGATACCGACTTTTATGGCATCAGCGCCTGCATCGGCAAGAGCCCTCGCCCCGGCGCCTGTACCCACATTGCCTGCGATGACCTGTATCCCTTTAAAAGATTTTTTCACATTTTTCAGCATGTCAATTACACCCCTGGTGTGGCCGTGCGCACTATCCAGGCAAATGATATCAACGCCGGCTTTGTGTAACGCGTCTACCCGTTGCAGTGTGTCTGAGGTGATCCCCACTCCGGCGCCCACCAGCAACCGGCCAAAAGAATCTTTTATGGCATTGGGATGGCTTTTTAATTTAAGGATATCGCCGAATGTAACCAGCCCGATCAATTTCCCGGCCTTGTTTACGACAGGGAGTTTTTCAATTTTATTTTTTTTGAAAATGAGTTCCGCTTTTTTCAGGTCAGTACCCTCGGGGGCAGTGATAAGGTTTTCGGATGTCATCACCGTACTCACTTTTTGTTTGTAATTGGTCTCAAACCTCAGGTCTCGGTTGGTGAGTATCCCAACCAGTTTATGTTGTGCATCTACGATGGGTATACCGCCGATTTTATTTTCTTTCATCAGCCGGATCGCTTCACCAATTGTGGCTTCGGCAGTGAGTGTGATCGGGTCCAGGATAAGGCCGTTTTCACTTCGTTTCACTTTACGCACTTCGCCGGCCTGTTGCTCGATCGTCATGTTTTTATGGAGGATGCCCAGGCCACCTTCACGGGCAAGCGCAATGGCAAGGTCTGCTTCCGTCACAGTGTCCATCGCCGCACTCAGCATTGGAATATTTAAAGTAATAGACTGGGTCAGTTTTGTTTGGATGTTTACCTCACGAGGGAGGATCTCTGAGTAAGCAGGTACCAGCAGCACGTCATCAAACGTTAAACCTTCACCGAAAAATTTGCTGGAATTGTTGGAGGGAGACTTTTTTATTGTTGCCATGGGCAAAGATAAATGAAAACTAAATACAGCCCAAAAACCCGCGCACCGAAGAAAAATTAATTGAGTTTAAAAACTTTTCCGGGCATTGCTGTCACTACGCCCTGCATCTCCAGCATCAGCAGGGCAGCGGCTACGGCACTGCTGCTCAGGTTACTTTTTAAATAGAGTTCATCTACCTGTATGGTTTCCTGCTGTTGCAAAATGTTTACCAGGATCTTTTCATCCGGGCTAAGCTCGATGAACAGTTCCCGTTGTTTTTTGAGTTTTTTTTCTTTGGGCGCCCAGTTCATGAGTTCTACCAGGTCTGCGGCTTTCGTTATAAGAGAAGCCTTATTGTTTTTAATGAGATAATTGCATCCTTCGCTTTTGGCGTCGCTCACACGTCCCGGTATAGCAAACACATCTTTGTTGTAGCTGTTCGCCAATTCAGCCGTTATCAGGGAACCTCCTTTTACGCCACTTTCTATTACCACCAGTACATCACAGATGCCTGCAACAATACGGTTACGTTTGGGAAAATTCTGCTTATCCGGGTTGGAGCCACTGGTAAAATCGGTAAGCAGTCCACCCTGGGCAGTCATTTGTTTTGCGAGGGTTTTGTTTTGTGGTGGGTATATCCTGTCAAGGCCGTGGGCAAGCACCCCTATAGTGTCCAGGTTATTTTTTAGCGCCGCTTTGTGCGCAATTGTATCGATCCCGAATGCGAGCCCGCTTATCACGGTCACCTTTTGTTCCCCCAGGTCTTCCACCAGCTTTTCGCACTGGTGCCTGCCATACTCGGAATGATTGCGGGTGCCCACGACAGACACGATTTTATTGGCATTCAGGTCTGCATTACCCCGGTAATAGAGCAGGGCAGGACTATCATAACAGTTTAATAATCTTTGTGGATATGCTGGTGCAGATAAAAAAAGAGGCGTGATCCTGTACTTTTCGATAAAACTTATCTCCTCCTCGCAACAACTAAATTCGCGGAATGTTTTGATGCTGGCAGCCCTAACCGTACCAATTCCTTCAATTTGTTCAAGTTGTCTTTTGGGGGCTTTAAAAATTGATTCGGCACTGCCGTAAATATTCACTAATGCTTTGGCATGTACATCCCCGATATTGGGCACAAGGGTGAGGGCAATCTGGTATAAAAGGTCGTTGTTCATGCGTACGAAATGCAGAACAATATAAATAAATTTTAATTAGAAATAATGCTCAGTTCTGTCCTGCGGTTTTGTGCCCTGCCAGCTTCACTGGAATTGTCCGAAATAGGTTTGCTGGCGCCAAAACCTTTCGCACTCAGCCTTTTAATGTCTATTCCTTTCTTTTGTAAATAGGCGATTGCGGCCTTTGCTCGGTTGTTGCTCAGTAATACGTTATCGGCAGGCTGGCCCACATTATCGGTATGCCCGGTAATAAGGATCTTCATCGCGGGGTTTTCGGTCAGCAAACGCACTACCTGGTCGAGTTCCGTCATCGACTCCGGCTTAAGCTCAAATTTTTTTGTATCAAAAAAGATATTTTTTAGTACAATGGAGGCCCCGGCTTCGATCGGCTGCAAAGGAATATTCACCACGAGTGGTGAATCAGGCTGGTTTGTTTTCATTGAAAAATTATCGGAATAAAACAGGTAGCCTTTCCTGTTTACATTAAAAGCATAGTCATTACCCACAGGTAATGTCACCAGGTAATTGCCGTCTTCATCGGTCTGCAAGGTGGAGACCATTTTTCCTTTGTTGATGTCCGTTAGTTCCACAGCGCTGGGTAAACCATTATTTGTTTTTTTATCATACACCTTCCCTTTTACCCATAGTACTTTCGCCGCCCTTATGTCGTCCCGGAGTTCAAAACTATACAGGTCAAGCCCTCCCTTGGTATCCATCCCATCGCTTGCATAATAGGAGGTTTTGCCATCGGGTGATACGATGATAGATCCTTCGTCATCAATGGTATTGATCGGGTAACCAAGGTTTACTGCCGTTCCCCATGTTTCATCCGGGTTCTTTTTTACGAGGAACAGGTCAGTAAGACCATAACCCCTGTGGCCGTCACTATTAAAATACAGGGTCTGGTTATCTGCATGTATGAAAGGGCAACCCTCATCAGAAGCAGTATTTACGCTTGACCCCAGATTGCGGGGCTGGCTCCATTTTCCTGCATTATTTCTCTGCGTCACCCAGATGTCTTTTCCGCCATACCCACCAGCCCGGCTGCTGGAAAAGTAGAGGCTTTTTTTATCCGGGGAGAGTGAAGGTGAGGATTCCCAGAATTCTGTATTGATGATACGCCCCATGTTTTCAGGTTCGGTCCATCCGCCATTTTTTGTCCGGTAGGCTATATACAGGTCACAACTGCCTTCTCCTTCCGGGTAATTACAGCCCGTAAAAATGAGCCAATCACCGTCCTGTGAAATGTTCTGGGCGCCTTCGTTAAAGTTGGTGTTTATTTTTCCGGCCACCGGTTGTGCCTTGGTCCAGCTGCCATTCACAAAATCGCTTTCATAAAAATCTTCGTCACTGTTCTGCCTGCGCGTGAAGATCACCCTGCTGCCGTCAATGGTAAAAGAGGGGAAATATTCCAGTGCATCAGAGTTTACATTCTGGCCCATATTTTTTGGGGCAAACACGTAAGCGCCCATACCTTTTTCCTTTAAATTCTTTTCGTAGTCCAGGGCAAACTCGTATGTTGTTTTCCTGTAATTGCCCGCTTTTATACTTTGCACATTCAGCCGGGGTGTTTGTAAAAACCGGTTCACCACTTCCAGGGCTTTGTCAAATCGACCCAGGCCTGCCAGCGAAATAGAATATGGAAGCAGGTAAGTACTGGCGTACACCGAATCCATCTGCAGGCCGGCCTCAAAATCATTGACTGAGGACCGGTAGTCTTTCATATTTGCGTATATCCCTGCCCGTGAGAGATAAACGTCTACAAACCGGGCGTCTAATTTTAACGCATCATTCAATTTCGTAATGGCTGCCGCATATTTTCCTGCCTGCGCATCCTCATAAGCTGCTCCATAGATCTCGCCTGCTTTTTTGTTCACTTTCTCCGGGTCATACCATTGTGCCGACACGGAAAGGGACGTCAAAAAGATCAAAAGTATGGAAAGGATAAAAAGGGTAGGATTTATATGGAGGCGGGATGCACGTTGCATTTGTTGTTTCTTCATGTTTGTTAATTACAAAATGAAGTTAGAACGAAATAAGTGTTTTATTATTTCAATACTGTTAAAGTAAAACCGGCAACAGCAGGGGAACGATTCGAAAATCATTGTGAAGTTCCCCGGCCCATTGTTATTCGAGGCAGATTCACCGGTTCTTTCATGGCGGTTAAGGGTTTAGCGTGCGAATCTGCAGCGATCTTTTGAACAGCGCGCTGCGTCGTAAATATCCGACCAGGATTACCATGCTTAAGCGGTGTAGGAAAAGTTAACCCATCCTTTTAAGGCACGTTCATATATTTATGGATCTGTAATGAGATCCGCCAACGGGGATGTTGTTTAATGTATTCTACCATTAATGGCATCATGGTGGCAGCTTTGCTCCATTCAGGTTGCAGGTAAAGGAGACAATCTTTGCTCACCAGTGCTGCATATTTTTCCGCCCATGCAAAGTCAGATTGATTATAGATCACCACCTTCAATTCATGGGCTGCAGCGATCACGGCGGGGAGGGGCGCCTTAAACTTTTTTGGGGAAAGACAGATCCAGTCCCACTGACCCGAAAGCGGGTGTGACCCTGAAGTTTCTATATTGGTATGAAAACCCTTTTGTTTCAGCCTGGCCGTAAGTTCATTAAGATCGTGCATAAGGGGCTCTCCGCCAGTGATTACCACGATGAGGTCGTCTCTTTGCAGGGAAGAGCCCGTTTCCGCCATCCTTACAATTTCCTCCACGGAAAAAACAGGATGCCGGGAAGCATCCCAGCTTTCTTTTACATCACACCACACACAACCTACGTCGCATCCGCCAAGGCGGATAAAATAGGCAGCTTTCCCCTGGTGAAAGCCTTCCCCCTGGATAGTATAAAAATGCTCCATCACTGGTAGCCTCTGTGTTATATGTGCCGGAGGAACTGTCAAACTGGATTGTTTTGTACGCAGGCATTGTACGTGTTCTTCAGCAAACCTGCGATGGTCATTAAACCTACACCCCCGGGTACAGGGGTGATATAACTGCACTTTGGTGCTACATTGTCAAAATCTACGTCCCCCCTGAGACTAAACCCGGATTTTTTGCCCGCATCCGGAACCCTCGTGATACCCACATCCACCACAACAGCTCCCTCTTTTACCATGTCTGCCGTCAGGAAACCCACTTTACCCAATGCAGCTACGATAATATCGGCCTGCAGGCAAATTTCTTTGAGCTTTTGTGTGCGGCTATGGCAAATCGTTACGGTGCAATTGCCTGGATTGGTGTTCTGGCTTAGCAGGATGCTCATCGGCCGGCCGACAATATTACTTCGCCCGATAACCACGGCATGTTTGCCGGCGGTATCTATTTTGTAATGGGCCATCATCAGCATGATACCGTAGGGTGTGGCTGGAATGAAGGTGGGCAGTCCCTGCACCATTTTGCCGATGCTGCTGGGATGAAAACCATCAACATCCTTCAAAGGGTTAATAAGATTGATGATCTTTTCTTCACTTATATGGCCCGGAAGTGGCAATTGAACCAGGATACCATCTACATCCGCATCCTCGTTCAACTCCCTGATTTTTTCAATAACTTCATCTTCGGAAGCATCCCCGGAAAACCTGAACATGCTGCTCCTGAAGCCGATCTCTCCGCAGTTTTTTATTTTGCTTGCCACGTAGGTTTCACTTGCACCGTCTGTTCCAATAAGTATTGCTGCCAGGTGGGGTATTTTTTTATTATCGGATTTAAGCTGATCAGTTTTAGCCCGCAGTTCGTCTTTTACTGCCTGGGACACAAGTTTGCCATCTAAAAGTTGCATCCTGCAAAAATAACTAAGAATTGTCGATTTTGGGTGATGTTCAAAACATGGCTTCGGAAGTAAAGTGTTTTTATCTAATTTGGAGATCTGTAATTAAATACACTGCTTTGAGAAAAATTTACACCTCCCTCTTTTTATTATTTCTTGTTATTAACGCCGCCAACACCAACGCACAGGCTGTTCGGTACAGTATAAGTATGCCTTACATCAGTCTGGGCGCCTATAGCACTGCCCAAACTGACCCTTTTGGGTTCACAGCAAACCAGGCCGCGCTTGCGGCCGTGAAAACCGGCGGTGTAGGCATTTTTGGCGAACGGCGGTTTTTATTATCGGAGAACAGCCTTTACGGCCTGGCGGCCACGATCCTCACTTCCCACGGAAATTTTGGATTACAGGTGAATTATTCGGGGTTTAAAAATTTTAATGAGAATAAAATCGGCCTGGCCTATGCCCGGAACTTGGGAAAGGTGATCGACCTGGGCGTGCAGTTTAACTATTATGGTTACCGGGTACCGCAATATGGCAATGCATCAGCAGTAAATTTTGAAATGGGGGTTATGCTTCACATCTCGGATAAACTGAATGCCGGGGTTCACATTTATAACCCCGTGGGAGGAGGATTAGGCAAAGGAACGGAAGAAGAAAAACTCGCTTCAGCCTATAAACTGGGATTGGGCTATGACGCTACTGAAAATTTTTATGTCAGTGCGGAGATCATAAAGGAAGAAGATAAACCCGTGAATGTTACCGGCGGTGTGCAGTACCATTTTGCCAAACAGTTTTTTGCAAGGGCAGGATTTATAAGTGAGACTGGCAGCGCCTACGCAGGACTGGGACTAGGCTGGAAAAATCTCAGGTTGGATCTCGCCGGCAATTACCATCCACAGCTGGGCCTTTCCCCGGGTATTATGCTTGTCATAAATTTTAAGGAGGTTAACCAATGATGAAAACCTTTATCCTCAGTGGTTTCCTCATTTTGCAGTGCCTGCACACCCGGGCACAGTTGCCCACACCCGAACCTCCCACCAGCACAACTGAGCAGCAGCTGGAAAATATTACCGAGAACAGCGAAGACATGGAAACGGAGGATGATTCCTATTTACAGCAACTGAACCAGTTGCAGAAAAATCCGGTGAACATCAATACGGCAGATGAGAATTTTTTCAGGGACATGCGGGTGCTGACGCCGATGCAGATCCAAAATTTTTTTGCATACAGGTCATTAATGGGTAACCTGGTGAGCATTTACGAATTGCAGGCCATCCCGGGCTGGGATATCAGCACGATACAAAAAATCCGTTCTTTTATTACCGTTTCAGGCAGCCAGCGCCTCATGGATGATATGAGTACCAGGCTGAAGAATGGAGAAAGGACGCTTCTTGCACGGGTGACGCAAACCCTGGAGCGTTCAAAGGGCTACCTGCTGGATTCTTCCAATGCAAAGAACTTTTACCCGGGCTCACCACAGCGGCTATTCCTGCGGTATAAATACACCTATAAAAACCTTTTGCAGTACGGGGTCGTTGGGGAGAAAGATGCCGGGGAAGAGTTTTTTAAAGGATCCCAAAAGCAGGGTTTTGACTTTTATTCTGCCCATTTGTTTGTTAGAAATGCAGGCATCATAAAAAGTTTAGCGTTGGGTGACTTCACGGTGAACATGGGGCAGGGTCTTACACAATGGATGAGCCTGGCTTTTAAAAAAGGTCCGGATATTATGGCGGTAAAAAGACAATCGGCTGTTTTGCGACCTTATAATTCTGCAGGGGAGATTTTTTTTCACCGCGGGGCCGGTATTACAATCGGTAAGGACAAATGGCAGGCGACAGTATTCGGTTCGCTGAGAAAGGTAGACGCTAACTTCAATGCGGACACCAGCAACAGCCAGGATGATTTTATCTCCTCCTTTCAAACTTCGGGGCTGCACCGCACCAAAAGCGAGGTAGAAGATAAGGGAATCCAAAGGCAGCTGGCCTTCGGGGGAAATTTTTCTTACCGGCCCGGCCGCCTGCACCTGGGAGTGAATGTTATCCGGTTCCGGTTTAAATACCCCCTGGTTAAGGCAGCGGACCCTTACAATTTTTATGCACTCTCCGGCAAAACATTCGGCAATTATAGTACGGATTATAGTTATACCTATAAGAATATGCACTTTTTCGGGGAAGCTGCGATCACAGACCGCAAATACCCGGCTTTTGTGAATGGTCTGTTGTTGAGCGTGGCGGGTAATGTGGACATGAGCTTTTTGTACCGGAATATTTCCAGTGGCTACCAGTCACTTTATACTAATGCTTTCACTGAAAGCACATTCCCTACAAATGAGAAAGGTTTTTTTGCCGGTATTACCGTTCGTCCACATTCTGCTTGGAGGATCGACGCTTATGCCGACATGTACAAATTTCCATGGCTGCGGTTTAGAGTTAACGCTCCCAGCGAAGGAAAGGATCACATGATACAGGTAAATTGCCGCCCCGGACGTCATTTTGAAATATATACCCGCTTGAAGGCCGAATCGAAATTTATCAACTATAATCCTACACAACAACCACTGTCTCCAGTAGTTGCCCAACCCCGCAAGAATTGGAGAACGCATCTCAGTTATAAGCTGAATCCTGTTTTTACCTTTCGCACAAGAGCAGAAATGTTATGGTTTGACAAAAAAGGTAGTGCAGCAGAAGAACAGGGGTTTCTCATCTACACCGATCTGCTCTACAAGCCAATGATGAAGCCACTTTCAGGCAATATCAGGGTACAATATTTTGAAACGGATGGTTACAACAGCCGGTTATATGCATATGAAAATGATGTGTTATATAGCTTCAGCATTCCGGTATTCTACGATAAAGGATACCGTTATTATCTGAATGTAAACTATGATCTTAACCGGAAACTCACAATCTGGGCAAGATGGTCGCAGTTTTTGTACGCGCACAGGGCCGTAATCGGTTCGGGGCTGGATGAAATTGAAGGCAGTCACAAAACTGAAATCAAACTACAGGTGATGTATAAATTTTAACATTTTTATTTTTTTATGCAGCATATCTGGTGGGGAGGATGTCATCTTCTCTGATTGATATTTTCACCGTCAAAATATTTAACAATTTTTTTACGGTAATAAAATATCCCTATTTTTACAATTCATTAAACTATAATTATCGCACATGAGAAGATTCTTATCACTGTTCACAATGATGATGCTCTGCGGACTATTGTCATTTGCTCAAACCCGGCTGGTGACCGGAAAAGTTGTGGACGACAAACTGAACGGAGTACCTTTTGCTTCAGTTAAAGTTGAAAATTCCAATGCCGGAACTTCGACCGACTCAGACGGTAGCTTTTCTATAAGGGCTGCTAATTCCACTGTTTTAATTATTTCGTCTGCAGGTTTTGAAACCTTACGGATCACCGTAGGGGAGCAAAATTTTATTGGTGCAACTTTAAAGAGTACCAATACCAGCCTGCAGGAAGTTGTGGTGACCACAACTTTAGGCCAGCAACGCCAGAAGTCTTCCCTGGGTGTGGCTACTGCTACTGTAAGATCTACCGAACTTACCCAGGGTCGATCTACTAATATTGCGCAGGGTATTACTGCAAAGGTATCCGGTGCTCAAATTCAGCAAACAAACAGTGGTGTAAACCAGGATACAAGGATCGTTTTAAGGGGTATCAGGTCTTTGACTGGTAACAACCAGCCGATGCTGGTTTTAGATGGTGTTCCCATTTCCCTTGGTTATTTTTCTTCGATCAACCCAAATGACATCGCTGAAGTAAATATCCTGAAATCAGCAACTTCTACCGCTATTTACGGACCAGATGGTGTAAATGGTGCAATCGTGGTAACAACAAAAAGGGGTTCTAAATCCAGGCCACAGATCACTTTAAGTCACTCCACACAATTTGAGACGATCAACTATATGCCTAAATTTCAAACCCGTTGGGGTGCAGGTTACGACCAGGACGCCAATACCGGCCAGGGCACGTATACCGCATACGAACAACAAAGCTGGGGTGATGAGTTTGATGGTTCTATCAGGAGATTAGGTGAAGAAGGTCCGGGTGGTCCAAACGATACCCTGGCACAGAAGTATGCTTTCATACCTGGTGAAAGGAAAAGATTCTTCAATACCGGTGTTACTAACCAGACTGACGTTTCATTTTCAACAGGAGATTTTTATGTGAGCGCGCAGAATGTAAATATAAAGGGTACAATGCCAGGTGATGAACTGGACAGGCGCACAGCTACATTCAGGGCCGAAAAAGAGTACAACAGGTTTAAAGCTATCATGAATATAAGGTATACGCAAACTAAAGTTGATCAGACAACTGCAAATACTACTGTTTATTATGGTGTAACAAGTGCTCCGGGTAACGTACCATTATCTAATTTCTCCGATTGGAGAAATGATTATCGCTCGAGCCCAAGTGGTTACTATACTACTTACCTGACTAACTTTGATTTTACCCCATATTTTGCAAAAGACAACAATCGTCAGACTGGTAAAACAGATGATATTTTTGGAAATGCAGAGTTAAACTACAAAGTTGCAAGTTGGATGACTTTGGTTTATCGCTTAGGCTTATCAGTGTCTAATGCCGGTTCAACTGCTACAAGGGGTGCATTTACACATAGCGCATTTTACCTGACAAGGCCTTCAGGTCCTTCTAACAGGATTATCTCAGGTGCGATCACTGAAGCTAACAGCTACAGTAACCGTTTAACTTCAGAGGCATTTGCCAATTTCAATAAAAAAGTCAGGGATTTTGACCTGAGTGCTACAGTAGGTCATTCATTCCGTGAGTCAAGAACTAAGTTTTTATCTTTAGGAAGTAACAACCTTGGCCAGTCTCCATTCCTGGCAGTAAGTACACGTTTGGGAGAACCAGCGGTAACTGTTGATAATTCATTATCTAGGTTGCAGCGTTTCTTTGGTAGAGTAGGAATTGGCTACGATAAGTGGTTGTTCTTAGAAGGTACTGCCAGCTATGACAGGGATAGCCGCCTTGTACCTGCAAACAAAATTTTTGAAACCAAAGATATTTCTTTCTTTTATCCTGGCGCAAGTGCATCAGTTTTACTGCACGAGATCATTCCCGGGTTTAAAGACAACCAGTTCATGAATTTCCTAAAACTTCGTGGTGCTATTGCTAAAACAGGTAACGTGAACATTGCTCCTTACCAGAACGAAGTAGGTTTCGGAGCCGGTACGTTCTTCCCTTATGGAAGTACTCCTGGCTACCAGATCGGGAATACGGTGTATCCTGCTGACGGTTTGAAGCCCGAGTTCGTTTTCACAAAAGAAGTTGGTGTGGAAATGTCATTCCTGAAAAACAGGATCAACCTGGAAGCAAGTTATTACCATCAAAAAAATACAGACCAGATCCTGAACGTTCAGTTGTCAAACACGACTGGTGCAACAACTGCGTTATTGAATGCGGGTGCATTTACCAATAAAGGTTTGGAGTTGGATCTTAAATTAACTCCACTTGTAAACCTGGGTGATGTAACTGTCGATTTGAAAGTGAACTATGCTAATCAACAAAACAAGATCACAAGCCTTATAGATGGTGTGAACGAATTGGGTATCGGTAACTACAACTTTGCTGTTGTAAATTCACCTGCCTTCGTTTTCAAGCTGACCGATTATGTTAGGGATTCAGCTACTGGCAAAGTAATTGTTAGCAGAACAACTGGTATGCCTACTTTGAATTCAGCAGAAACACAATTCGGCCAAACTTTACCGGAACATATTTTAGGCTTAAACCTGAATGTTAACTGGAAAAACCTGTCTTTATCTATTGTTGGTCAATACAGCTCAGGCAACCAGATCGTTGCTGATCAGTTAGGTGGTTTTATGGATGATAACGGAATTTCTGCAAGAAGTGGTGATTTTGGCCGCAGGGCTTTTGTTTTCCCTAATTCTGTTGTAGATGACGGTACCGGTAAACTGGTTGAAAATACAAATGTATATACCCAGTCTTTTGGCAGGTTATTTTATAACACAAGCCTGAACACAGACGCAATCACAAACTACCTTGCAAGCGGTGCTTTCTGGAAATTACGTGAAGTTTCATTGACCTATACATTCCCTTCCAGCCTGTTTAAAGGAAATGGAATTAAAGGAATACAGGTAGGTGTTTCAGGTCGTAACCTGTTTATGTGGTTGCCAAAATCAAACCAATGGACTGATCCGGAATTTACAGCAAACGGTAACAATGCTTATACAGGAAATGCAGTAGGAAGAAGTACTGCTTATAACATGCCTCCAACAAGGTTCATGGGAGCAAACGTTACATTCCAATTTTAATTCATAACAAAAATTACAGGAACATGAGATTTATAAAAATAAAAAATGCATTGCTTCTTAGTGCGCTTCTTGCAGTAGTTACTGTTGGTTGTAAAAAAGAGGATTTTGCAATCAATACAAACCCGGATGATGTCACAGCTTCAACTGTTGATTTCAGATCCGTTTTGCCAGCATCCATTGCGGCAACGGCTACTATACAAGCCACAAACTGGACCTTCCTACAAAAATGGATGGGCTACTGGGCACGTTCCGGTAGTTACCAGGATATTACTGATGAGGAAACCTACAGTTTTACCAATGATTTTGGTGTAGGTATCTGGAATAACCTTTATTCCAATGCCAACAACTATAACTTCATCCAGAAAACTGCAAATGCGAATGGCGCAGGTTTTTATGAGGCCATTGCCAGGATCATGAAAGCACAGAATTTCCAGATGCTTGTGGATGTTTATGGTAATGTTCCTTATACGGAAGCCTTCGTTGGTGGATCGATCCGCACACCTAAGTATGACCAGGACCAGGACATTTACAAGGACCTCTTCCGCCAACTTGATACGGCCATCAGTTTAATTAAAGACCCTGTATTGGGTTCTGCTGATAATAATAAGGAGATTGCAACCAATGACCTAATATTTGGAGGAAATCGCCTGAAGTGGAGAAAATATGCCAATACGCTTAAACTGAGAATGTTAATGCATATGGCTAATACCAGTTTCGCTGGCGGTGGAGAGGTGAACACTTTCATTCCGGGTGCGAACCAGGTTGCGGAAATGGCTAAGATTACTGCAGATGGAGCTGGTTTCCTGGAAGAAGGTGAATCGGCCCAAATCAATCCCGGTTATACCGGCACAAAACCAAATCCCTACTACCGTGCGTATATAGAAAATGAATTAGGTAGCCAGCCAGGTATTGGAGATCAAACAAAAGCCAACCAGTATGCAATCCGGTATTACACGGCAGACGGAGATCCGAGGATTGATTACTTTTATGGGTATCCTGCAGATCCTGCAGGCGGCACTACACACAGAGGTATCCCTTACGGAGAGTTAGCTGTGGCAGGCAGCCCCAACATCGGATCTAAATTGTCAACTTTAAATGGTAAAGGTTTAGTACCAGATGCCGCAGCTTCCAGGGCCTGGATATTTACTTCTTTTGAAAGTTTGTTTTTGCAGGCTGAAGCAGCGAGAAGAGGGATTTTAACCGGTGATGCAGCTGACTTACTCGAGCGTGCGATTAAAGAATCATTTGTTTGGTTAAAAGTAGACGGGGGCGGGGCCGCAGCAA
The DNA here is from genome assembly GCA_036676685.1 of Chitinophagaceae bacterium. Lineage (GTDB taxonomy): Bacteria > Bacteroidota > Bacteroidia > Chitinophagales > Chitinophagaceae > Ferruginibacter. The sequence continues at coordinate 16,559 of JAKFCK010000445.1, forward strand.
GGGCTGCAGCCGATGATTACCTGGCTTTTAACGCAGGCTACCCGGATGTGGATATTACGGCACCAGCTTTGACTGCCGGCAGACCAGCGGGTGGGATGTATACAATTTTATCCCAGAAGTGGTTTGCACTGAACGCGATCGCAACACTTGAAATATGGACAGATTACAGGAGAACAAATATTGTTTATGGCGTTGGTGGTGGTTTTACTGCGGGTCCCCCGATTTCTGTGAATCCTGCCAATACAAAAACAACAATTCCAATCCGTTTGTTTTACCCTCAAAACGAATATAGTTTCAACCCTGTAAATGTGTTGAGTCAAGGTACAATTGATGTGTTTACCGGTGGCGGTGTGACCGGATTAAACAGAATTTTCTGGGATCAAAATTAAAATTTATAAAAAAAAGTTAATATGAAAAAAATAATCCTATCATTATTCCTCGGCACGGCAATTTTGGCCACCGGGTGTCTTAAAGACGATGATTACGATAATGGTGCTTACGGGATAGTGCCGACTGGGGATATAAAAGGAATCAGTTTTGCCAGGCGTTCTGTATCTACAGGTGTAGTAGGGGAACCCACAGTGCAGAGCATTGGCCCCGTGGTAGTAACTGCCAACTCAGTAACTGCACCAACGACTGGTATCAATTATACAATAACTTCTAACCCTGCTTTGGTAACAGCTTCGGACCCTACACTAACGGTTCTTCCCGCCAACTTATTTACGTTTTCTGCTTCAGGAACAATAGAAGCCGGAAAATGGGCAGATACGCTCGATGTTAAAGTAACAAATGCGTCTACCCTGGATCCTTTAAAAAAGTATGGTATTGCTTTAACTATTACGACTTCAGATAATGGTTATATAATCGCAGAGAACAGCAAAACAGTGATTATTGCTATCACCATCTAAAACAGGTACGATGGCAAATACAGTTTGGATGGTTACCATAACAGGACTCCCTACACTTTCCCTTATGTAGACGTAGAAATGGATATGGAAACTACCGGCCCGAATTCCGTAATTTTCTACTACGTAGATGTGAATAATTACGGCCATCCGATTGGTGTTGGCCCGGGCGTTTACAGCTGGTATGGAACAGCTATTTCACCGGAGATCACGTTTGACCTGGCGACCAATAATGTTACCAGTGTTAGGAACGTATTGGGAACAACCCCGATCACTTTGTTTACAGGACCAGGTTCATTCCCCAGCAGGTATGATCCCGTAACTAAAACCATTTACGTTAGCTGGAATTATGCCGGCAACCCGTTGAGAGCTTTCTTTGATACCCTCACTTATATAGGGCCAAGATAGTTTCACAATAATATAATTTCTCAAAATGCTCCCGCACGGGAGCATTTTGTTTTTATCTTTACGTCAAACATTTTTAATCTTTATGAATAATCCAAACGAACAGCCCGGCCAGTTAAATATCGAGATATCAGAAGAAATATCTGAAGGGTCTTATGCTAACCTCGCAATTATCACGCATAGTCACGCAGAATTTGTGATTGATTTTGTGAATGTAATGCCCGGGGCACCCAAAAGCAAAGTGAAAAGCAGGATCATACTTACCCCTTTTCATGCCAAACGTTTTATGAAAGCGATGGCAGAAAATGTGCAGAAATTTGAGGCAGCGAATGGTAATATCCAGGATATGGAGTCGGTAGAAATTCCGTTTAATTTTGGTGGACCGCCGGCCCAGGCCTAAGAATATTTTTTACAATCAGCCGGGTATGTCACCCGGTTTTTTTATTGCTAAATTAATATGCTGCTATCTTTTTATAAAAGTCCTTCGTCCGCAAAACTAAAATAGCCTTCATCGCTTACGATAATATGGTCAGCTACCCTGATATCTAAAAAAGCCGCGGCAGATTTGATCTTCGCCGTCAGTTCTTCATCTGCCTTGCTGGGTTTTAAATTTCCCGAGGGATGGTTATGACTTAATACCAGCGAGCAGGCTTCCGCTTCAATTGCTTTCTTTAAAATGATCCTGGGATCGGCAACGGTTCCTGTGAGGCCACCTTTACTGATAATTTGAAAATCGATGATCTTATTGGCGCGGTTTAAAAAAACTACCGCGAAAACTTCATAAGAATAATCCTGGAGGAGGGCTTTCAGGTATCGGGCAATATCGCCGCTGGTGCGTATCACGGTTTTGGTAAGCAGTTCTCCGGCACTACGTCGCCTGCCAATCTCAAGCGCAGCGGCAATGGTAATGGCTTTTGCCGATCCTATCCCTTTTATTTTCTGAAGTTCTTTGAGGGTTAGCTTTCCCACTTCATTCAGGTTGTTTTTCCCGAGCGCCATGATATCTTTAGCAATCTGCAGCGCTGATTTTTCTCTGTTGCCATTATTGATGAGGATGGCCAGGAGTTCAGCATTACTCAAAGCATTGGCTCCTTTCTCCTGCATCTTTTCCCTGGGGCGGTCGTCTGCTGACCAGTTTTTGATAGAGGAAGATTCCTTTTTAAAATTTTCCATGGTACGAAATTTTAATAGACAACAAACTAACTGTATTTTCGCACTTCTTTCATTACAAACTGCAACAATCATCTACATGGAATCAAATGCAAAAATATTTTCCGGTACGCGTTCCCAATACCTTGCTGAAAAAATAGCAAAAAAATTCGGAGAACCACTGGGAAAAGTGAATATCCAGACGTTCAGTGATGGAGAGATTGGCGTAGAATTCAAAGAAAGCATAAGAGGTAAATTTGTATTCCTGATCCAAAGTACTTTTTCTCCGTCAGACAACCTGATGGAACTGCTGCTGATGATAGACGCGGCCAAAAGGGCTTCTGCTTATAAAGTGATCGCTGTGATACCGTATTACGGTTTTGCACGCCAGGACCGGAAGGACCGGCCAAGGGTGGCTATCGGAAGTAAGCTGGTGGCTAATATGCTTACTGCCGCGGGTGCAGACCGGGTGATCACCATGGACGCGCTGGCCGAGCTCGGCGACGCCTATCTCGCCGACCACCCCAGCGTCATCGAGACCATCGCCCAGAAGATCCCGCCCGACCAGCTCGCCACGCTGATCTACACCTCCGGCACGACCGGGCGCCCCAAGGGCGTGCGGCTGCTGCACAAGGCGTGGGTCTACGAGGGCGCCGCCATCGAGGCGCAGCACATCCTCGACGAGACCGACCTGCAGTTCCTGTGGCTGCCGATGGCCCACTCGTTCGGCAAGGTCCTGCTGTCCGCGCAGCTCGCGTGCGGCTTCGCGTCGGCCGTCGACGGCCGGGTCGAGAAGATCGTCGACAACTGCGCATCGGTGAAGCCCACCTTCATGGGTGCGGCCCCGCGCATCTTCGAGAAGGCCTACGGCCGGATCCACACGATGCAGGCGGCCGAGGGTGGGGCCAAGGAGAAGATCTTCAACAAGGCGTTCGAGGTCGGCCTCAAGGTCGAGGCGCTCAAGCGGGAGGGCAAGTCGGTCCCGATCGGGCTCAAGCTCCAGCACGGGCTCTTCGACAAGCTGGTCTTCAGCAAGGTGCGCGAGCGCTTCGGTGGACGCGTCCGGTTCTTCATCTCCGGTGCCGCCGCGCTCAACCGGGAGATCGCCGAGTGGTTCAACGCCGCCGGCATCGTGATCCTGGAGGGCTACGGCATGACCGAGAACTCCGCCGGCGCCACCGTCAACCACCCCGACGACAACCGCATCGGCACCGTCGGTCGCGCCCTGCCGGGTGCCGAGGTCAAGATCGGCGACGGCGACGAGGTGCTGCTGCGCGGCCCGCACATCATGGAGGGCTACCACAACCTGCCCGAGGAGACCCACAAGGCGCTCGACGCCGACGGGTGGCTGCACACCGGCGACAAGGGCTCGCTCGACGCCGACGGCTTCCTCACCATCACCGGGCGGATCAAGGAGCTCTTCAAGACCTCCGGCGGCAAGTACATCGCCCCGCCGGCGATCGAGTCGAAGTTCAAGGCGATCTGCCCCTACGCCAGCCAGTTCATGGTCTTCGGCAACGAGCGCAACTACGTCATCGCCCTGGTCACCCTCGACCCGGACGCGATGGCCGGCTGGGCCGCCGAGAACGGCATGGAGGGCAAGTCCTACACCGAGATCGTCAACAGCGACGAGGTCAAGGCGATGGTCGGCGGCTACGTCGACGAGCTCAACACGCGCCTCAACCGCTGGGAGACCATCAAGAAGTGGGAGCTGCTGGACCACGACCTCACGGTCGAGTCGGGCGAGCTCACGCCGTCGATGAAGGTCAAGCGCAACGTCGTCGAGGACAACTACAAGGACACGATCGACCGGCTGTACGCCTGATCCTCGGACCCGGGTCGTCCTCGGACCCGGGTCACGGCCTCCTCACAGGAGGCGCACAGCAACGCGACGCTGAATGGGTGTCGGTGGGAGACCACCGGCACCCGTTCGCGTTCCCGAGGAGATCTGATGAGCCGCCGTCCCGACCCCGCCCACGACCCCGCCCATGACCA
>JAKFCK010000446.1:0-9001 GCA_036676685.1 Chitinophagaceae bacterium
CTGTTGGCAGCCTTTACACGGAAAATATATTTGCCGGGAGAAAGGTCGGTGAAATAGACCTTCCTGTTTTTTTCCAGGTAGGTCCAACCAGTGTCCAGGCCTTCCATGGTATAAGCATAGGTGGTCATCTGCGGTGCAGTATGGCTCAATGATGCAAAGTCAATACTAAAAGAGGATTGGTTGTGGGATAGTTCGATAGCCTGCGTATAGATCATCGATCGTGTAAGGCTGCTTTTCGGTTCTATCGGCAACTCCACGTTATTTACCTGGAACCCCGTGAAATATACAGGTGGGCTGTATCTATTTTCCACGAAGTTATCCGGTTTAAAGCTGATCATTCCTTTTACGCTGCCAAAATACATCCTTCCTGTTTCGTCCTTATACCCTGAGTTGTAGTTGAACTGGTCATTGAGTAATCCATTTGCACTGGTATACACTTTTATAGCAAGGGTTAGCGGGTTCAATTGCACCAGGCCTTTGGAGGTGGAGATCCACAAATGTTGCTGGTCATCTTCCAGGATCTTAAACACAAAATTGCTTGGTAACCCATTACCCGTGTTAAAGCGTTTGATCGTTTTCCTGTCTTTGTTCACCCTGCATGCTCCCCCGCCTTCCGTAGCTATCCATATGTTGTGGGCACGGTCCTCGTATAATGCATTTACCATATTATTACTGATACCATTATTGTTATTTTTATTATGGGAAAAACTGCCTGCTGCGCCGGTAACGGGGTTAAAAAATTTTACTCCCTCCGAAATGGTAGCAGACCACCATACGCCTGCATGATCTTCCAATATATTATACGTGTAGCCACTCAGGTGGGGGATAGGTTGGAAACTATTTTTTGTGGGATCATACAGAAATACCCCCGCAGTAGTACCCACTAATATTTGACCTGCCCTCGTTTGGTACAGCGAAAAAATAAAATTGCTTTTCAGGTCCCCCGGTTTTTCTCCGGCGGAATAGTGACGGATTACTTTTCCTGATGGAATATCCAGTACGTCGAGCCCGTGTTCAAAAGTGCCCACCCACAGTTCTTTTCCTACTGCAAGTAAGCCATGAATATTATAGTAGGACAATGCGCTCTTATTCCCACCCGGCATAAAGTGGGTGATGGCGCCCCCCGGGGCTATCTTGTTAAGGCCGGCATCTTCGGTCCCAATCCACAGGTTACCATATTGGTCTTTCACGATCTCTCTTACTGCATTTCCGCTGATGGAAGTTTTGCTGTAATCCGGAAAATATTTTTGAAACTGCAGCTGGTTTTGTGCATAGTAATTGATACCCCCAAAATAAGTCCCTGCCCACACGCCGCCTTCCCGGTCTCTACACAGGGTATAGACTGCATTATCTGATAACGAATAAGGATTGTGGTAATTTTTTTTCAGGCTGGTGGTTCCTTCTTTTTCGGTGTCATAAATAAAAATACCGGACTCAGTAGCCAGCCAATATTCGGTGGGGGCCACTTGTAATATGTCCCGTACATAGATACCTGTTTCATCCTCATTACGGCCAATGATACTTTTTAACTGGCCGTCTTCCGGGCGCAGAGAATACAGTCCCTCGGCGGATGTGCCAACAAGGATGTGGTTGTCCCCGGCTACAAACAGTTTTTCGATCCAGCAGGTGGCCGCCGACTTTTTTGTCAATACACCATAACCTTTAAATGAATCTGTACCGGGGTGATATTTTTTTACCTGTCCGTCAGCTGAAGCCACCCAAAGGCTGCCATCAGCAGCAGAACATAAAGCCGTGGGCACAAAAAATCGGGCATTGTCATAGGTTTTCGCCTGGTGAGGTTGTTGGCATACAAGGGTGGCCTCCGCTATGTACCAGATATTGTTCAGTTTGTCCACGCAAACCTGCTTGATGCTTTTGCTGCCGGATGAAGTGATATGCGTGAAGCTTTCGGTAACGGGGTGGTATTGGTAAAGTCCACGCTGTGTGCCCACGAATAACCGCCCGCTTTTGTCCAGGTAAAGGCAGCGGATATAATCATTGCCAATACTTTTTTCATCTGCAGGGTCATGCCGGAAGATTTTAAATGCATTGCCATCAAACCGGTTCAGGCCGTCCTTGGTGCCCAGCCACATGAATCCTTTTTCATCCTGCAGGCTGCACATCACTGTGTTATGAGACAGCCCGTTTTCTACCTGGTAATGGCGAAAATAAAATTCGCCCTGGGCATAAACAGTTGCAACCGACAGCACACAAAAAATAAAACAAACAAGAAACCTGTATTTGAACGTCACCGGCTTTAATTATAGTTCAATACAATTTACTAAAGTTTGGGGATTATTCCGCCCGCGGCTTAAACGGCATTTGTATTTGCGACGAATTGATAAAAGATTGAGACAAACCCACTGGTTATTTCCATTTATTAGCTTTTTCTTCATGGTAGAAATGAAGAGGCCGTTGCTTTTCATCTTTTTAAATTCCACGAACGATTGCACTGCTTTGAATTCTAACCAAAATATTATTGTCATTGGCTGGCGGTTGCCAGCTGCCCGGATGTTTAAAGCGAAACCGTCCGGCGGTCAGATGATGTCTTCAAAGGACTGGCTTTTTAAGTGTGTATTCCTCCTGGAGCATTTTCACCTGGCATCTTCCCTTTTCGATAGGCACAAAGGATTCCTTATGCCGCATGGTTGTATCCTTGTAAAAGGTCCTTAGTGTTTTCACTGCCAAACCAATCTTCAATCCTCATAAATTAATAACGATTGCTATGAACCATTATTTACCAAATACCAACAGCCGGCCCCGGAACAATCTATATAAGTTGTTGCAGGGGATTCTATTTACCAGTTTGTTTTTCTTCGTGAGCTTCCCGGGGCTTGCACAAAATAAAACTGTTAGCGGGCGTGTCACTTCCGGTGTTAACAACCAGGCCCTGCCGGGGGTATCAGTTCTGGTAAAGGGCACAAACACCGGTACCACTACAGATAACAGCGGCAACTTTTCTATCTCGGCTCCCACGGGTGCCACCCTCATTTTTAGTTACGTAGGTTTTCCTCAGCAGGAAGTCACAGTAGGAGCTGAAAATAGAGTTGATATTTCATTCGGCACTGCCGCATCGGCGTTAAATGAAATTGTGGTCATTGGCTACCAGAGCGTTCGCAAGAGCGACCTTACGGGTGCTGTAGGCGTCATTAATCCTTCGCTCGCCAACCGTAATATTTCCAATACGCTGGCGGAAAGTATCCAGGGCCTTACACCGGGTGTTACGGTGCGTAATACCGGGCGGCCGGGCGGTGCAGCAAAAATTGACATTCGTGGGGCGGGCACATTTGCAGGTAATAATCCGCTTTACATCATAGATGGCATGTATACGGATGCCACCCCGGACTTTAACCCTGCTGATGTTGAATCTATACAGATATTAAAGGATGCGTCCGCCGCCGCAATCTATGGCAGCCGTGCTGCAAACGGCGTAATTATAGTTACCACTAAAAAAGGAAGGCGTGGACCAATGGTGATCAGTGGCAGCATTAAAGCGGGTGTGCAAACTGTAAGTAATCAATATGACATGATGGATGTGAATGCATACCGTGCGCTTGCAACCAGCCTTTACACAGCGGGCAACATTCCCGTACCTACTGCCCTCACCGCAGATTTTGACCCCGCGATCAATACAGACTGGCAGGATGAATTCCTGCGTAGTGGCGCAATAGGAGAATACAATCTTTCCGCATCGGGCGCAATCAATAAAAAAGTAAATTATTTTATCAGCGCCAACCATTTCCAAAACAAAGGACCGGTAATCGATAATTCTTTTTCCCGTACAGGTATACGATTAAATACGGATACAAAAATCGGGCGTTTTACCATCGGTGAAAATGTGCTGTTCAGCTGGACAAAGGAAGATCCCATCGCTTCTGCCGGGGTAGGCGTAAATCCATTTGTAGATATGATCACCATGCCGCCGGTTATTGCACTACAGGGTAGCCGTTTTCAGAGCCCCGAAAATCCGGAAGGCTGGGGGATTGGTTTAAACAATGCATACATCAGCACTCTCACTGCTAATGTGCCTGCACTGCAGTCACTTGACCAGTTCGAGCAAAAGAATTTTAAGATACGGGGTAATGCCTACCTGGATTTCAGGATATTGGACGGGTTGGTGTACCGGTTCAATTTTGGATTTGAGAAATCAGACGATGAAGGGGAAGGTACACGACGCCCGGGTACGGTGCGCCAGGGTACGCCTTCTCCCAATAACAATAAATTAGCGACATTCCGAAGCGAAGGGAAGTTTGAATCGCTGTTATACGAGCATACGGTGAACTATGATAAAACTTTCGGTCTGCATAAAATTGGTGCGGTAGCCGGGTTTAGTAACCAGACTTTTGATCATCCTATCTTTCGGTTCACAACTATTGATGGCAGTTCTACCGTACCAGATCCCTACACCAATAAGTGGAACAATATAGGGATACTTGGCCGTGTAAATTATACCTACAGTGACCGTTACCTTGCCAGTGTTACCTTCCGCCGCGATGGTAGTTCGCTGTTTAGCGAAAACAACAGGTGGGGCAACTTTCCTTCTGCTTCCTTGGCCTGGAGAATTTCAAAGGAAAATTTCTGGAATGTGAAAGCCATCAATGATCTTAAACTGAGAGTGTCCCACGGCGAACTGGGTAATTCCGAGTTCCTGCAACCCTGGTTATATTATGCACAGATCAATCCTTTCCCCCGCGCGGTTTTTGGCCCTGGAGAAGTAGAGCAGATCGGGCAAACAGTGACAAGACTGGCGAACAGCGACCTGCGCTGGGAACGCAAAAAGACGACGAATTTCGGTTTGGAAGGTTCGTTCCTCAATAGTCTTTTCACCCTTTCCGCAGATTACTTCATAGCTAAAACAAAAGACGTATTAGTGGACCTGCCTATAAGCCTCACCACGGGTAACGCCGGTGGAAACCCGGCTGTAAACGCCGCTTCCATCGAAAATAAAGGATTTGAATTAGGCCTTACCATCCGCCCGAAAGCCGGCAAGGATTTCAACTGGGATGCCACGCTGAATTTCACCACCATCAATAACAAAGTCGTGGCTTTTGGTAATGCGACCACAAAATACACGCAGCTCGGCGATGCCCGCACAGAGCTCGGTCGTTCTATCGGTGAGTGGTATGTTTTGCAGTCCGATGGGATATTCCAAAGCCAGGCGGAAATTGATGCACACAAAGGAAAAACCGGTCAGGTATTACAGCCCTGGTCTAAACCCGGCGATATCAGGTATATAGATGTTGACAATGATGGCGCCCTTGACCTGGATAAGGACCGTTATTATGCGGGAAGCCCCTGGGCAGATTTTGAAACCGGCTTACAATTGAACGCTACCTACAAAAGATTCAGCATAAATATGCAATGGTATGCCGTGGTGGGTAATGAACTTTACAACCGGCCAAGGTATAATGTAGATCGGATGGATCAGAACACCAATTTCCGCCAGGGCGCCACTTACTGGACCGCACAAACGCCGTCCACGGAATGGCCGAGAGCGGCGATGGGTGCACCAGACAAGGGTATTCAATATAATGTGTTGCCCCAAAGCGACCGATGGCTGGAAGACGGAAGTTACCTCCGGCTCAGGAACCTTGAGGTCGCTTATAGTTTTAGCAAGGATGCTTTAAAACGAATCGGGTTTAACAACACGCGCATTTTTGTAAGCGGTCAAAACCTGCTGACGTTTACCAAATACGAAGGCCTTGATCCGGATATCGCCGGGGTGAATATTTTTGAACGCGGGCTGGACAATGGACAGTATCCTGCACTCAGGATTATTTCTGCAGGAATCAATTTTGGATTTTAAATTAATCTATTCAATCTACAGCAATGAATACACTATCTAAATATTGCCTTGCAGCCACGATTGCCCTCTCGGTTGTCTCCTGCAAAAAATCACTCGACCTGGATATAGAGAATCCAAACCGGGTGGATGAATCCAACTTCTGGAAAACCAGTAAAGATGCGGTGGAGGGGCTTAACGCCGTATACGGAAACTTCTACCGCAATGGTTCCCCTTATTCCCGCTGGTTGCCTTACTATATGGATGTACGATCAGATGACGGGTATTCCACCAGCCCCTGGAACGAACTGAGGAGTATCAGTGCACATAATATAACCCAGTATAGTTTCGAGGTTAATTATGACACCTGGTGGCACCACTGGCGGGGCGTTTACCGCGCAAACCAGGTAATCACCAATGTGCCCGCTATCGTTATGGACGACGCTTTAAAAAGCCGCATCATTGGCGAAGCTAAATTTTTACGGGCGGTCTATTATTACAACCTTATAAATATCTGGGGCAACATCCCTTTAATCCTGCAACCTTCGCTTCCTGCTGATAAACCCTCGCAGGTGTCGCAGGAAGAAGTGTGGGCTCAGGTAGAAAAGGATCTCACAGAGGCTGCCGAAGCTTTACCATTATCATATAGCGGAGAAGAAGTTGGAAGGGCCACGAAAGGCGCAGCCTATGGTTACCTGGGCCGGGCGCATATGCAACAAAAAGATTGGCAGGCCGCCGCTACTGCTTTGCAATGGTTGATCACTGGTCCGGGTATGGCCCAGTATGATCTCGTCACCAATTACAGCGATAATTTCCGGCACACTACCGAAAACAATAAAGAATCGGTGTTTGAAGTGCAGTTTAAAATGCGCCCCGAAAACGGTGGCGATGATGGACCAACTTCAAACGTGGGTACCAGCCGGGCACCATTCTTTGCGCCCCCGGGCCATGGTTTTAACGACGCCAATATGCACCGCTGGGTGGTGCACGAATTCTTAAAAGAAAATGCAACCGGTGGCGGAAGGGATCCCAGGCTTGGGGTGACTGCGTTATATGATTCCACGGATGTCAGGGGCCCTGACTTTACCCTGGTATATGGTTCTACATTCGCTTCAAAAAATTATGATAATAATATAAGGAACAGGGTTTGGTACCACAAGTACCTGGACGATTATTTCCGCATCAATGAATTTGAAGTTTTCAACAGTCCCATCAATTTCAGGGCCTTGCGTTTTGCAGATGTTCTGTTAATGTATGCCGAAGCGTTGAATAACACCAACAGGACGGCAGAAGCTTATCCCTTTGTAGACCGCGTGCGCCAGAGAGCGGGAATGCCATTGCTTTCCGCCACCAGGCCGGGGATGACAGTAGCACAATTCCAGGCCCAGCTGGAACATGAGCGTATTACAGAATTGACGGGAGAGTCTGTCCGCTGGAATGACCTCGCACGCTGGGGTTATTTTGATGATGCGGCAAAATTGGCCCTACTTAAAGCGAGGGATCCCGAGTTTGACAATTTTGTTATCGGCCGCAATAAATATATGCCCATTCCGCAATCAGAAATTGATATCAATCCCAACCTCATTCAAAATCCCGGGTGGTAACTTTTAAAGGGGTGTCGTCTAAAGCCGGCACCCTGGTTTTTTCATTCTTAATATAAACAAGGGGCAGATGCTGAAAAATATCGGGTTGTTTTTGTTGATAGTGCATATAGGATCTTCTTCCTGTAAAAAAAGCAGTACCCCTGCACCTATTCCGCCACCGCCGGCTGTTAATACATTTACCAACCCGGTGTTGAGTTCTGGCCCTGATCCCTGGATCATACAACAAGGCAGTAATTATTATTATACGCATACGCTGGGAAATCGTGTTGCCATCTGGAAGACCAATAAGGTTACAGCCTTACGGAATACCACCCCCGTCACCATATGGACGGCACCGGGAGCGGGTCCAAATTCAAAAAATGTGTGGGCGCCGGAATTGCACTTCATTAACAACAAATGGTACACCTATTATACAGCGGGATCTTCATCAGACCATGGCACACAACGATCGTTTGTGTTGGAAAATAACAGCGCCGACCCTACGGTGGGTACCTGGGTGGAAAAAGGGAAGATCTATGATCCATCAGCGGACTTTTTTGCCATAGATGGAACAGCATTCAGCCACAATGGTAATAATTACTTTTTGTGGAGCGGCCACGTTTCGGCCACCGATGTGGTGCAAAGGATCTATATCGCCCGAATGGCAGATCCATGGACATTGGCTACGCCCCGTTCGTTGATTTCGTCACCGCAATATTCATGGGAAACTGTCGGGGCTCCACCGGCTGTGAATGAAGGGCCGCAGATCCTCAAAAATCCGGCAGGAAATGTTTTCCTCGTCTTTTCTGCAAGTGGCTGCTGGACGGATGACTATGGGCTGGGTTTGCTTACACTTCGCGATGGGGGTGATCCGCTGGTAGCCGCAGACTGGGCCAAAACCACTACGCCCGTCTTTGCCAAAAATGTAGCGGCATCCGTATATGGTCCGGGGCACAATTCTTTTTTCAAGTCAGCAGACGGTACCGAAGATTGGATACTTTACCACGCAAACCCCACAAGTGGCCAGGGTTGCGGGGATAACAGGAGCCCGCGCGTACAAAAATTTACCTGGAATACAAATGGCACACCCAATTTTGGTACACCGGTGAGTACAAGTACATTTATTACCAAACCCTCAGGGGAATAAAACCCGCGGCACCGGTGGTTCACAACCAAGCACCCAATGAACGTTAAATAATGTTGCTAAAATATCATTTGAATACCGTATTGATGCTTTGTATTTTTTCCCTCTTTTGCCGGGCGGGTTTAGCACAGCAGTTGTACAGCAACCCCATACGGCGTTCCGGTGCTGACCCCTGGATACTGGAAAAAGACGGTTACTATTTTTTCACCCATACCACGGGAAAAAACCTGGTGTTGTATAAAACGAAAAATTTTTCAGCGCTCGCTACTGCGCAAAGGGTAGTGGTTTGGCAACCGCCCGATAGCACCAACTGGTCAAAAGAAGTCTGGGCGCCGGAGTTGCATTTCATCAGGGGCAAATGGTATTTCTATTTTGCTGCAGATAACGGTGTAAATGAAAATCACCGGGTCTATGTGCTGGAAAATAAAAACAAAGATCCTATGGCGGGGGAGTGGGTAATGAAAGGACAGGTAACGGATGCCAGCAATAAAT
>JAKFCK010000447.1:0-4526 GCA_036676685.1 Chitinophagaceae bacterium
CTCCCAACGAATATTACGGCCACAGGGAAAACGGTGTATACTCCTCGGATGCTGCTGCTGCATCAGAAGGGTTAAGCATAAGAAAAGGAGACGGAACCCTGGTTCCCTTTACCGGCGGCGATATGCGGTTTACAGACCTGAACGGCGATAAAGTGATTGATGATAATGACAGGGAAGCGCTTGGAAGTGCAAACCCGGATTGGTTTGGATCTTTTTTTAACAGGTTTTCTTACAAACGTTTTTCAGTGAACACCTTGTTTACTTTTTCCAGTGGCAACGAGATTTTTAATTATACCCGCGCACAACTGGAAGGCATGAACAATGCTTATAACCAAACTGAAAATGTATTGAACAGGTGGAAGACCAACGGCCAGGTTACCAACACACCGAAAGCAACATGGGGAGACCCGATGGGCAACAGCCGGTTCAGCAGCAGGTGGATAGAAGATGGTTCTTACCTGAGATTAAGAACCGTTACACTTTCATACGATATACCATTTAAAGATGGCTTCTTTAAATATGCCACGCTGTATGCAACAGGAAATAATTTAATTACCCTCACTGATTACAAAGGGTACGATCCTGAGTTCAGCGCAACCGAAAGTGTTTTCGGGCAAGGGGTTGATAACACGCTGGAGCCGCAGCTAAGGTCAGTGCAGATCGGGTTCAGGTTAGGTCTCTAAAAAATACTTTAGTAAAAATATTATAGCAATGAAACTGAGATTGATGAAAAAAATAGGATGGGCAGCATGTGCCATTGGCGCCCTGGTAACAATTAATTCCTGTAAGAAATTATTGGATACCGAACCCCTTACCACGGTTGGTGGTGCCAACATGTACCGGAATGTTTTTGATGCGGATGCTGCAGTTATCGGCATTTACGGCAAATTCATGAACCTTGCCAAACCATATATCCTCATGAACGAGCTAAGGGCCGACCTCATGGATATTACGGCTAACTCGGATATGAATATGCGACAGCTGAGCGAACACACCGCCACGGCAGACAATCCATTGATCGATCCTCAACCGTTTTATGAAGTGATCGTGAACTGCAATGATGTGTTGGCGAATTTTAAAAAGATGTATGCAGAGAGTAAACTAAAAGAAGCTGAGTTTAACCAGCGGTATTCAGATATTGGTGCTATAAGGAGTTGGGTGTACCTGCAATTAGGTATTCATTATGGTACTGTTCCATATGTTACCAGCCCGCTTGCTAATGTTGCCGAGTTGAAAAGTTTAAATAACTTCCCAATGCTGTCCCTCCCCGTGTTGGTTGATTCGCTCACAAGGTTTACAGAAGATCTCCCTTACACTGAAGCTTATCCTGCGGGCACAACATTGCTCACAACGGTTGACGGTTACAGTACTCAAAAATTCTTCATTAATAAAAATGTATTATTGGGCGACCTTTATTTATGGCAGGGCCAGTATGATAAGGCCGCAGACCGGTTTAAAAGAGTACTGGAGGTATTAGGTCCCACGGGCAACAATGAACAGTTCTTTAATCAATACCGTATTTCCAGTTTCGCGAATTCAAGTATCACTTATTCAAGGACCCAGGATTTTTCTTCTCTTACCTATACACCCGGTTGGAGATATCTTTTTGAAAGGCCACAGGCGGATAATGAATTCAACTGGGAAATGATCTGGAGCCTTCCGTTCGACAGGAATTTTGCCCCGGTAAATCCTTTCATAGACCTGTTTTCTCCAAACGGCGGCAGTTACCTGCTGCAACCCGCCCAGCAGGCGATCGATTTGTGGAACAGCCAGACACAGGTATACACATTTGCATCAAATACAGCTACTGCAGCAGAAGTTTTAAGAGATAATTTTCCATTAGATTCCCGCGGCGTTTTTTCTTACCGGATCATCAATGGCCAACCGGTAGTGATGAAATACCTGTACAATTACCTCGGGGCTGATAATTTACCGATCAACCCATTCAGTAAACCTGGTAAATGGTTCCTCACAAGAGCGGCCACCCTGCACCTGCACTATGCTGAAGCAGCTAACCGTGCCGGGTATCATAAACTTGCTTATGCGCTGGTAAACAAAGGAATTAACTACCATTACGATCCATTGCCCGGTGGAAACAGGATTGGAAATGTTACCAATATCCAGCAAACCTTTCTTCCATGGCCTTATGACTTTGATGCAAGAGAAGGAGATGGCCCCGCATTCCGTTCCACATGGTACAGGAATATAGGTATCCGCGGGCGTGCCTCACTGAAGCCTGTTGTATTACCGGCAACTGACAGCGTAACAAATGTGGAAAATATGATCGTGGAAGAATCGGCACTTGAACTCGCTTTTGAGGGCCAGCGCTGGTCGGATCTTTTAAGAGTGGCCATACGCCAGGACAACCCCGCATTTATCGCGGATAAAGTGTATGATAAACTAAGAAAATCAGGACTTTCTGCCGGCGCAGCAAGTGCAGCAAGGGCAAAACTTTTGGCCCGTGACTGGTTCCTTCCTTTCAAAATAAAGTAATTTTTTTTTCTATAATATTTTTTCAAAGTGCATGTTATTACAACATGCACTTTTTTATTTGAGCAAAACTTTCTTTTTCATTTGCAGAACTACACACCTATAAACGGGGATGACGTGCTGTCGTTTGAAGCATGCAAAAACCTATTCGTTTTATAATCATTTTAAAAAGAGAAGTTTATATTTCTTCATTTGCAAAAAGGATTTTTGTATCCGGGCAGAGCTCCGGTAATAATTTGAAAAGTAGCCTACTACGGTTAAAAAAAGCGTGCAGGACGGAGCAGGATGAAAGATATTTTTATTAGTAATAATTTGAATTTTCGTTTTGCCAACTCTTAATAACGCTATATGTACAAAATCAAAACTGAATGCAGGTATTGTCTACTTGCTCTACTCCTTCTTTTTTCTTTTTCAGCATCTGCACAAAACTTTTCGGTAAAAGGAAAGGTGACTGATGCAGCCGGCGCCCCGCTGGAAGGCGCGACCGTTATAGAAAAAGGAAAAAACAATTCTACGATGACCAATGCCCAGGGAGATTACCAACTCACTGTAGCCTCACCAAAAGCAGTGCTGGTGATCAGTTATACCGGCTACCAGCTAATAGAACTGCCGGTAAATAACAAAGCTGATATATCCATTTCCCTGAAGGAGTCTTCGGATGTATTGGGCGATGTGGTAGTGGTTGGTTATGGAACAAGGAAAAAAACCGAAGTCACGGGTGCAGTATCATCCATCTCCGGTGAGAACATCCGTTCTGTTCCGACTACTAATCTTACCCAGGCATTACAGGGAAGAATTCCTGGTGTGGTGGCTACGCCGAATACCTTCCGTCCCGGTGCAGGAAGTTCTATCCGTGTGCGGGGAAATCGTTCGCTCAGTGCTTCCAATGAGCCACTGTTTGTGGTGGATGGTTTTCCGGTAAGTTATACTATCGATGATATGAATCCTGCAGACATTGAATCTGTGGATGTGTTGAAGGATGCCGCCGCTACTGCCATCTATGGTGTACGCGGCGCAAACGGGGTGATACAGATCACTACCAGGAAAGGCAAGGCAGGAAAACTCTCTGTAAGTTATATGGGAAGCAGGTCGGTGGAAACGATCATTCGCCAGTTACCCATCTTCAACGGTGTTGAGTTAGCCGATTCGTGGCGCCAGGCTTTTTTTGCCGATAAACAATATACCGTAAACAGGAGTACAGCTTCTGCAACAAACCCTTTGTACTATTATCCAAGGGCTTTAAATGATATTGCTTTGTTCTGGACAAGATTTGGTAGTATCGACCAGTGGAATTCCATAAAAGATGCCTACACATGGGACGTATATGCACCAACGGGTACAGGCACCGGTACTTTTATTGCCAGGAAAAGAGCTACTACTGCAGAAGAAAGAGCCCTGATGCAAAACCTCGGCATAACAACGCAATTGGATAGCGTGGATATTTACGACCCCTCAAAAATCAGGAGTTTCGATTGGCAGAACGAAGTGGGCCTGCGTAATGGCATCACGGACAATCACAGTATATCTCTCACAGGGGGCAGCGATAAAATTAAAGCATCTTTTAATGCCGGGTATTTCAAACAAAAAGGTATTGAGTATGCCCAGGATTATACCCGGTTTTCTGTTGGTAACTCGGTGGATTTTAAGCCCACCAAATTTTTGAACTTTGGTACCAGTATAAACTTTATCCATGCCATTACCAATACCAGTACAAGTTCTTATGGCAATGCTTCGGGCATGATACCCCTGACACCGCCCTACGATAGCGCCGGAAACTGGATCCTTAGCCCTAACAGGGATCAGCAGATCATCAGCGCGATAAATGATCGCAATACCGTGTTTGATGAAACCAAAGCCAACCGCGTGTTTGGTAATATCTATGGTGAGATTACCCTCATGAAAGGATTGAAATATAAAAGTATGTTTGGGTTGGATACGCGCAACTCCAGGAGGGGAACTTTTAATGGTGCACAGTCTTCCGTACGTTTAGGAAGCCCAGCCAATGCATCACAAACCACAAACAATGCATCTTCATG
>JAKFCK010000448.1:0-5757 GCA_036676685.1 Chitinophagaceae bacterium
AGCAGGTAGGTTACGCCCCACAGGATATTATTTTTGATCCGAACATTTTTGCCATTGCAACCGGAATAGAAGAACACAGTAATTACGCCGTGGATTTTATTGAAGCCACAAGGGAAATCAAAGAATTGATGCCGCTTACCAAAGTCAGTGGCGGTGTAAGTAATGTATCTTTTTCCTTCCGCGGCAATGACCATGTGAGGGAAGCGATCCATAGTGTATTCCTTTATTATGCCATTAAAGCGGGCATGGATATGGGCATTGTTAATGCCGGGCAGCTGGTAGTATATGACGAAATTGAACCGCAGCTCAAGCAACTGTGTGAAGACGTGATCCTGAACAGGAACAATGATAACAATGAGGCTACAGAAAAACTCATTGAATTTGCAGAAACCGTGAAAGCGAAGGGAAAGGAAACCGTGAAGGATGAAAGCTGGAGAAATGAACCGGTAGAAAAACGGATGGCACATGCCCTGGTAAATGGCATCACGGATTATATTGATGCGGACACTGAGGAAGCCAGGGTAAAATATCCGAAACCACTGGACGTGATCGAAGGGCCGTTGATGGATGGGATGAATATTGTCGGGGACCTTTTTGGCGCAGGCAAAATGTTTCTGCCCCAGGTAGTAAAAAGTGCCCGTGTAATGAAAAAAGCTGTGGCCATTCTAACACCATTTATAGAACAGGAAAAAGAAGACAGGAAACAGGCGCATATCAGTGCGGGCACATCGAACGAAGAAGCTGCCGGTGCCCCAAAGATCCTGCTGGCCACTGTAAAAGGGGATGTGCATGACATCGGTAAAAATATCGTAGGCGTTGTACTGGGCTGTAACGGCTACGACATCATCGACCTTGGCGTAATGGTGTCTTCGGACAAGATACTGAGCGAGGCGAAAAAACATAACGTGGATATCATTGGCCTCAGTGGCCTGATCACCCCGTCACTGGATGAAATGGTGCATATCGGCCGGGAAATGAAAAGGCAGGAAATGGATCTGCCCTTATTGATCGGTGGCGCCACCACGAGCCGTATGCATACCGCCGTGAAGATCGCACCGGAATATGACAATGGTGTGGTGCACGTACTGGATGCCAGCCGTAGTGTGACCGTGGCAGGAAGTTTACTGAACAAAGAGACAAAACCGGCATTCCTGCAGGGCATCAAAACAGAATATGATAAGCTGAAGCTGGATTTTGGAAATAAAAAATCTATCAAACAATTCCTGCCCTTTTCCCAGGCGCAGTCAAACGGAATGGCTATTAACTGGAAGAACTTTACGCCTGTTAAACCCCGTTTTACCGGAACAAAAGTGTTGAAAAATTACGACCTGGCGGAGATCGCAGCATTCATTGATTGGCAGCCGTTTTTTATTGCCTGGGAGATGCACGGAAAATTTCCGCAGATATTAACAGATGAGATCATTGGTAAAGAAGCCACCAAATTGTACAACGATGCCAGGAAACTGCTGCAACAGATCATAGATGAAAAATGGCTCACGGCACAAGGTGTGATAGGTTTTTGGGAAGCCAATAAAACAGCTGCCGACTCTGTACATGTACACGACAATGGCACGGTGCTGAACCTGGAGTTCCTGCGGCAACAAATAAAAAAAGCTGCAGGTCAGCCCAACCTGAGTCTCGCAGATTTTATTGCCCCGGCCAACTCCCACGTACAGGATCACCTGGGTGCATTTTCGGTGACCATACAGGGCATTGAACCCCATATAAAAAGGTTCGAGGAAAACCTGGATGACTATAACAAGATCATCCTGCAGGCACTGGCAGACCGGCTGGCGGAAGCCTTTGCGGAATTGCTGCACAAAAAAACAAGAACTGAATACTGGGGTTATGTAAATGAGGAACTACTTACGAACGAACAACTGATCAGGGAAGAATACATGGGTATCCGCCCGGCACCGGGCTATCCTGCCTGCCCTGATCATACAGAAAAATATAAACTCTTTCAACTCCTGGGCGGCGAAGAAGCTACAGGCATTCACCTTACAGAATCCCTGGCTATGTATCCTGCTGCTTCAGTTTGTGGCTGGTATTTCGCACACCCGGAGAGCAAATATTTCGGTGTGGGGAAAATAGAAAAAGACCAGTTGCAGGATTATACAGCCAGGAAGAATATGCCATTGGAAGAAGTCACCAGGTGGCTAAGGCCGGTCCTGGAGTGACCTGTTGTTAAGCCAGCCTGTTTAGCTCCAGTTCGTTGATGATGCTAAACACGAGGAGAATGGTGAAGAAATAAGTTTTTATAGTTTCCTTGTCTGCTATATCGTGCGGATTGGGCTCCAGCAGGTTTTCCTCGATAGGCACTGCAACGTAACATCTTCCTGCAACGAAAGAAAAAACGATCTTCCGTTGCAGTTGTTTTTTCAGCCGGATCATATGCTGCATCATAGGCTGGTCTATAATATATGCTGCTTCTGACGCATCCAGTCCGTACACAGAAAAATATTGGTGGAAAGCGACGTTGCCCATATTAAACCTCCGCACATCCGGCAGATGGAACATCCGGTAAGTCTCATCGGCAATAGTGAGTGGCAACTGTTCTTCTCCCCTGGACCATACATAGGTGCCACCCTTAAAATTATTGCTGAGCCTGGCGGAAAAAAACAAGCCTTTAAAAATATGCTGCACCATCCCTGAGCTATCCTCGTATTTTGTCTCAATTTCCGAGCAATGAAAGGGAACATTCTTATAGACACCCTCCCAATAATCATCCCCATCAAACTGCGTATATTTCCTACGAAATAAACCGCTCGCCCTATATTCTTTTTGGGAAACAAATCCCATGGGCTTATACACCGCTGTCGGGTTTAGCGTGCTGATGATCTGGCCTATTACTTTTTCTTTGAAATTATCCAGGTATTCGTCAGATCTTTTGGTGTAAAAATAAATGGAGACCACCAGGATGATAAATGAGAAAAAGACCAGTAATAAGCTATCAGAAATAAAATTGGTTTGAAATGATACAAAAAAAAGGAAGATACCCACCGCACTTAAAATGCCCAGCATTTTCCAGTTGTACATCTCATTCCGTTGCTCCTTGAGTTTCTCCAGGTAGGGCATCAGCTTCAGGCTGTAAAATGTTTCAAAATCTCTTACGGGTTCCATAAAATTGGCTTTATGCCTGTTTTAGGATTGCTGGAGTTGGGTTCCCGATGTTGAACGTTTTCGATAACGGTTTATTACTTTTACAAGTATAAATAAAATTTACCTCATGCGCATCATCTCTTACAATGTTAATGGTATCCGGGCTGCTATAAAAAAGGGTTTTATAGACTGGCTGAAGACCAATCCTGCTGATGTAATCTGTCTGCAGGAGATAAAAGCTGCGGAGGCTGATATTGATGTTAAAGAACTGGAAGAGCTTGGTTTTCATCACCATTGGTTTTGTGCGCAGAAAAAAGGTTACAGCGGCGTGGCAGTATTTACTAAAATAAAACCGGATGCGGTAAAGGCGGGCTGTGGGTTTGATATGAGTGATTTTGAAGGCCGGGTAATTGAACTTCAGTTTGGCAAAGTTAAACTGATCAATGCCTACTTCCCGTCCGGCACTACAGGGGATGATAGGCAGGCTTATAAGTACCAATGGCTGGATGAGTTTTATGGTTACCTGGAAAATCTCAGGAAAAAAAATCCAAAACTTATCCTATGTGGCGATTACAATATAGCCCACCAGGAAATTGACATCCATGACCCGAAGGGAAATAAAAAAAGCAGCGGTTTTTTGCCGGAAGAAAGGGCCTGGATGACTAAGTTCCTGGACAATGGTTGGGTAGACAGCTTCAGGAAGTTTCACCCGGAACCGCACAGGTATAGCTGGTGGAGCCAGCGATTCCCCAGTGTAAGGTTAAACAACAAAGGCTGGCGCATAGATTACATCTGTGTTACAACACCACTTCAAAAGGATCTGCTGGATGCGGACATCTATCCTGATATAAAACACAGCGACCATTGCCCTATTTACGTTGAACTAAAATTGTAACCTCATTAAGCTTTTATTCATGCTCATTTACAACGTTACTATAAAAGTGCAGGAAGCTATTCACCAGGAGTGGCTGTTATGGCTACGGGAGGAACATATACCTGATATTATCAACACCGGCTGCTTCACACACGCCAATATCCTGGAGCTGCTGGAAGTCGATACGAGTGAAGGGCCCACCTATGCAGTTCAGTATATTGCTGAAAGCAAAGCGCAGTATAATTTATATATCGAAAAGTTTTCGGCCGAAATGCGCCAGAAGGCTTTTGCCAGGTGGGGCGATCAATTCATCGCCTTCAGGTCTGTAATGCGACTTGTGCACTAATTGTGCATAACATCAAAACACCGGGAACAATAATAAAAATAAAGGTGTATACTGGCAAAACCATGCTCACAAAGGATTTGAGCCGAAATTCCTGAAAAGCCGCCACCACACTGCATTCCAGCGCATAGCGATACCCGCGGCACAAAAGTCAGTAGGTAGGCTTTCCCCGCCAAATGCTTGCTATGGCTGAATTGTAGCCGGTTTTTCCTTTTTGATTTTCCGGAAAAATAATTTTGTTGCAATTAAAAACCTTATATATTTGTTCCACTATAAATTTTCAAAAAAATCATTATGAACAAAGCTGAATTAATCGCGAAAATTGCAGACGATGCTGGCATCACAAAAACACAAGCTAACGCTACCGTGGATTCATTTGTAGATGCAGTTACAAAATCTTTGAAGAAAGGTGACAAAGTTACTTTAGTTGGCTTTGGTACTTTTTCTGTATCAAAAAGAGCTGCCCGTAACGGCCGTAACCCACAGACTGGTGCTGTAATTAAAATCAAAGCAAAAAAGGTTGCTAAATTTAAAGCTGGTAAAGAATTATCTGCTAAAATCTAAGCACCACCAAAACATTGAAAAAGCAAGATACAGTCGTATCTTGCTTTTTTTATAAACTTATTCATTCAACTAAAAAATACAATCATGGGACGTGGTGATATTAAAACCAAAAAAGGAAAGACATTTGCAGGATCATTCGGAAAAACGCGACCTGCCAAAGCAGCATCGGTAAAAAAAGCAGCAGCTAAAAAAGCGGGTGCTGAAAAGAAAGCATAGTTAATTGATAAATTTCAGTGGATAATGGATAATGAGGTGCTTCACAGTGGGAAGTGATTCAGTGATTAGTAGCTAAGTATATAAAGTATATCTGTTCCGCCCGAATTACTTTATATACTTTATATACTCTATTTCAGAGCATCTTCCGGAATAAAATGCTTTCCTGGTTATCCATTACTTCATTATCAATTATCCATTACAGAATTAGCAATTAAAGTCAAGGTGCCAGTCGTTCGATCTTCCATCCACCATCCGGCTGCTTTGTATATTGGATACGGTCGTGCAGCCTGCCCGGCCGGCCCTGCCAGAACTCCATCACGGTAGGACGTACTATATAACCACCCCAATGCGGGGGCCGTTCTATAGTTTTGCCGGCAAAACTTTTCTGCAATTCGGTTACGTTCTCCTCTATTACTTCGCGGGAAGCTATCACTTTACTTTGTGGCGAGGCCCAGGCACCAATGCGGCTTTCTACCGGGCGGGAATGAAAATAAAGGTCGCTTTCACCTGCAGTTGTTTTTTCCACGGTACCATTTATTCTTACCTGGCGCTCCAGTTCCTTCCAGAAAAAAACAAGGCTGGCAAATGGATTTTCTTCCAGCTCCTTTCCTTTATGACTATGGTAGTTTGAAAAAAACACGAAGCCCGTCTCATCGTA
>JAKFCK010000449.1:0-3004 GCA_036676685.1 Chitinophagaceae bacterium
ATGAGCACCATCTTCAAATACTACCCATTTCTCTGATGACTGTGAGGCACTGCCAAATGCATAAGAGGAAGACGCCGATGTAATGTTGGTAGTAAAACTTGAGCCGCTTGTAAACACGAAGGAACCGGGTGAGCCGGAAGTGGTATTATCAAACCTGGCCTGCAGGCCCGTGACCATGGATAACGCACCGCTTACCCGTGCAGTATTGGCCGCTACCAATGCAAATCGTATACTGCCTGCACCATTGATCAAAGAAAGCGACGAGCCTGCTTCTATCACAAAATCTTCTCCCACATCGCCGGCAACGTTTATGGTGCTGGTGCCGGTACTGGTTCTTACAAATGTCACCGCCGCGTTATTTACAAATTTCATCTGGGCGCAACTTATGGTTCCGTTCGCCAAAACGGCCACCACGCCGGTAGCAGGGGTTGCTCCTCCAACATTGCTGCCGTCAAAAACAAGTATATCACTTGTACCCGTAGACGACGGTCGTGCACTACCGGAACCATCTAAAGAACTGTTCCAGTTAGCCCCGGTGTTTATGCTGGTCGTAGGGGCGATGCCTCCCACCCAGTAATAGATAGTTTGGCCGTGCGCAAGGCCAGCTGTCAAGTACAACGCAATAGTGCATAGAATTTTATTCATATAGCTGCTTATTTATTCCTGAACAACAATGTATATTTCAAAAAAAATGTCCAAACTTTTTTTACGTTTTGCTCCCGGTCATCCCAACCCTTCAACCGCCAACCCTCAACCGTAAACCCTCAACCGTAAACCGTCAACCCTCCCCCGTCTAACGTCAACCGTAAACCGTAAACCGTCAACCCTCAACCCTCAACCCTCAACCGTCCTCCGTCAACCGTCAACCGTCAACCGTCAACCGTTAACCCTCTTCCCTTCCGCCACAAAATGAATACACAACCAGGCCAGCGGCACCATCACCAGCGCAAGGATGAAAAAGGAAGTGTAACTGGTTTTGGTAAGGGCCGGCACCAGCCATGTCACGATCAATGTTCCTGCCACCGCCGAGGTTCCGCCCATTCCCGCTACTGTTCCTACATTTTTTCCATGAAAATAATCACTGGGTAAGGTCTGCAGGTTATTGATCAAAAACTGGAACCCAAACAAGGTGGCACTGATCAATGCTATGGCCACTCCCGGTTGTTCTTTTAACTGGTGTAAATAAAATGCGATCGTAGCCAGGGAAAACAACATGATGATACTGCCAATCGTTATCGCATTTTTCCGGGCTATCACTGCTGCCTTGCCATTCCTGATCTGCCACGACGAAAAAAATCCTCCTGACAAACCGCCAATTGCTGCAAAGAGAAAGGGCACCCATGCAAATGCACCCACTTCCTTGATATCAAAACCATAATTTTCTTTTAGAAAAAAAGGCAGCCAGGTCACAAACATCCACCACACCGGGTCAATAAAAAACCTTGACGAAATAATACCCCAGGTATTTTTAAACTGTAACAGCACTCTCCAGGAATACACCGTGGTGGCTATAGGCGCTGTGGCTTTGTTAGCCGCAGACTGCAGGATATGCTGTTGCTCTTCCGCCGTGATCCAGGGATGTTTATCCGGTGTATTTTTATTGATGATCAGCCAGGGTATTACCCAAACCAGCCCAAGCACACCAATACCCACAAAAGTCATCTGCCAGCCAAAAGCAATATAGAGGTAGGCTATAAACGGCGCTGCCACCACCGATCCCAGTGATGCGCCCGCACCAAAAATACCTTGCGCAATTGCCCTTTCTTTTGCCGGGAACCATTCCGCGTTACTCTTGGCTGCACCGGGCCAGTTGCCTGCTTCACTCAGCCCCAGGAAAAAACGAAAAATATTGAATGATAATAATGTTCGCGCTACTGCATGTAGTGCAATGGATACACTCCAGCACACAATGGACACCACGAAACCCATCCTCGTCCCGATCGCATCCATCAGTTTGCCCGTAAGCGTTTGCCCAAGGGCGTAAGCGATCATAAAAAATGTGGTGATCAGTTTTAGCGCATCTTTACTGTCTTCTTCTGCAATGCCAAAATCCTTATGAATGTAGGGCCAGAGTATATTGATGGCCGTGCGATCGATATAATTGATGATCGTAGCAAGGCCTATCAGCCCGATGATCCACCACCTTAATCCTTTTACTTTCATAATGCGTTTAGTTGCTCAGCGTGATATTCACAATACCTGCAGAATCGCGGAAAGGGTATTGTTGTTGTAAACTTTTTTCCATGTCTTAGTGCTGTTATTGCCACTCCCTTGTTATTAAAACCATACCCGCTGCATTTACCGTACCTGGACATTTTTAAATTTTTTATAGTTTTCCGCTTCACTAGCATTTGGATTATAACTTTTGGATTGATACATGAAGTCTGAAAATAAGGGGTCCTCTTCGGCTCTTAATTCTTCCTCCGTAATACTCCCGCCCTTTAAAATATGTTCCTCACTCTTAAACTCCTCAAGCAGTCTCGTTAGATTGCTAACAATACTCTCACTTTCCCGCACATATGCCTTGCTTAAAAAGTAGTTTTCTTCAAAAACAATACCAAGATCGCCATCATTAACTTCCTCAACATCTACAAATGCTTTGATGACACCTGTAAAACAGGTAATCATCACCATAAAAACAATGATTTTCGTTGTCATCAAGTGGCTATATTTTTTCAACTTTATATCCAACTCCCCACACCACCTTCAAATATTTTGGCTCTTTCGGATTGATCTCTATTTTCTCTCTGATTTTTCTGATATGAACGGTAACCGTATTCTCCGGACTAAAAGCCGCTTCATTCCATACCTTCTCATAAATCTCCTCGATGGAGAAAACCCTTCCGGCGTTTGCAGTCAGAAGCTTTACAATCTTATATTGAACCGGTGTCAGGTGGACCATCTCTCCATCAACCGTGATCGTTTTACTTTCATCATCGACAATGAGTCCCCCCGTTTGATAGACATTACTCTTAGTTTCAAGCCCTCCAAAAGATGTATATCT
>JAKFCK010000450.1:0-7002 GCA_036676685.1 Chitinophagaceae bacterium
GAACAGCAGGAAGCTGACGCCAATGACGGCCAGCACCGTGAGCCACCTTAACCAGGGACTCCAATGTACTGTTTGCTGAAGCAAAAAGGAAAGTCCGAATGCATACATTACTAATACCAGTATTGTAAATATCCAAACCCTGTTCATCCACTTTTTGTTGCGGGCAATACTCCCGGAATAAAAACTACCGACACTTGAAAAAACCAGTAAGGAAGTGATGACTGCAGAGGCGGCATAAACCGGGTTGCCTAAATACAGGATGAAGTGCTGAATCAACACCATCTCCACGAACATATATCCCAGGCCGATGCCGGCAAAATAGAACAGGATGCCCGCCTTGCCTTTTCCCTTAAAACCAATTTTGATCAGGGGCAAAACGATGAGAATTATAGAAGCCAGGAGCACCTGCAAAAATGTAACGATCACCAGCAGGTAACCTGTGCCGAAAAAAGGAATGGAACGGTTGCCAAAAAAATCGGCGAGCCGGAAGAAATGACCCCATTTGATAAACTGCGAAAAATAAGGTTTGTTGTCTGTGGCAGGCCGGATATTAAAATCGTAATCCTTGTAAAAAAGATTTCGGCCGGGCGAAAAAATACTATCCACATAGCTAAAAAAAAGCTGGTCCTGGAACTGGTTGTAGGTAGTACGTTCCTGCTGTGTGAGGCCCGGAAGCAGCGTGGGATCAAATAACATGCTGTCGCAGAAGCCCCGGATATTATTTATCTCGCTTGCAGAAAGCGCATTTTTTGTCAACACAAAACTAATGGTGCCCCAGCTCCGGATAGCTGCGATATATTTTGCCGGGTCGTCTATCCCCCGCTGTTGCAATACTTCTACTATAGTGGCCAGTATCTTCAAGGGGTTTCGCACCGGGTAATCCATCCAGGCTGTAAAACATATCACGCCCCCGGGATTTAGTCTTTGCCACATCGCTGTTACAGCTTATCTTGTAAGGACGAATTGTTCCTGTAATGCAGCCATCCCCACTGAGCCGCCAAACGTGCCGATGATGGGCAGTACCACCAGGTCGTAACCCGCAGTGTCCCTCGTTAAAAAAGATCTCGGTTCCAGTTGCCGAAAAGCGGGCGGGGCATAATCCGCACCAGGCTCTATAGGCCCTGCGAACCGGTGCTTTAATGCCGAAAGAATAACCGGGTTGGCTTCCACCGCCGTTATCTCATGTGCTCCCCGGCTCAATGCATGCACCACTTCCATACCCGTGCCGGCCTCCAGCACGAGCACCTTCTCCCTTTTTGCCATGATGTAAGGAAGTGCAGCGGTTGTATAGTCCAATATCATCACGCTATCCCCGGCCCCCCACCCTGTGACTGCACCAAACCAGTTCCCGTTAAGGAAAGTGGCGGTTTTCACCGGTTCAGCATCTTGTGCCAAAAGGCTAAGACCGGGTGCATACCTCAGCACAGGGGAACTAACCACCTGCACAACACCATGCGGCCCCGGCTTTGATGAGATGACCTGTGCGCCCGGTAACAACAGGGCTTTACTGAGGTCCTTGTATTCGGATAATTTGAGTTTTGCCGGGTAAGACATTCTGAAGGCAATCACAATTAGCACAACAGTGGAAAAAAAAAGTTGTGGGTATGGCCTCCCCGGGGGCAATAAAAATAAACCCGCGATCACGGGCAACGTAGCAATGAACACCGAAACATGGCCCGGGAAAAACCATGTGGCCAATAACATGCCGAGTATACCCCCGATTCCGGAACCCAGTAAGTTGGCAAAATAAATTTTACCGATCCTTTCCACCTGTTGTATAAACACAATGCCGATCATCAAAGCCCCCGAAAAAAAAGGTATAAAAAACAAACCATAGGTAAATATTAGTTTCCATATTTGCCCGTAGTCTGCAAACAATAAATACGCATCAAAACGAATATACGAAAGCTGAGCTGCAGGTATCACAAGCGCCATGGCCAATCCCGTAACTGTTAATAATAATGGAATTAACCTGTCGGCGTGTCCCAGCAACTTTTGCCGGAATAAAGACAGGAAAGAGCCGGCAGCGCCAAAGCCCAGCATAGCCATGGCGATAACCATGTAAGCAAAATGATACCATTGCACAATAGACAGTACCTGGATAAGCGCCAGCTGAAACCCGATGAGGGCGGCCGAAACGAGGGCGACAGATATGTAGACCCGGATTTTCATTTGCCTTGAAATAACTGCAGGTAACCATAGACCCGGGCCCTAACTCTTTTTTCGCGTGAAGGGTACAAAAACTACCGGCATCAAACTTTTAGTCGTAATCTTTTTGCCTTTTTTTTCTACCAGCATCAGCATCTGGTTCATAAAAGGAGAACCGATGGGTATCACGATCTTTCCCCCGTCTCTTAATTGTTCAATTAACGCCGGAGGAATGTATTCTGCTGCAGCAGTAACAATGATGGCATCATAAGGTGCATGTGCAGCCCATCCAAAATAACCATCCTGTATTTTTACAGCAACATTTTTATAGCCCAGCTTACCCAATTTTGCTGCAGCAGCATTACCCAGTTCCGGTATAATTTCAAGTGTATACACTTCCTTCACCAGCCCCGACAGCACAGCTGCCTGGTACCCTGAGCCCGTGCCGATCTCCAGCACTTTTTGATGTGGCTTCGGATCAACAACTTCTGTCATGTAAGCCACAATAAAAGGTTGAGAAATAGTCTGGCCGTAACCGATAGGCATCGGCCTGTCCTCGTATGCGCCGGAAATATTTTTTTCCGGCACAAATAAATGACGTGGCACCGTTTTCATGGATTGTAAAACTGCCTTATTTTTTACCCCGCGGTTCTCGATGGTCTGCGACACCATAAGTTCCCGCTTTTTTTTAAAAGGATCCCCCTGGAAGGCCAGGAGAATATAAAATATTGGCAGTATAATAGAGATCTTTTTCATGCCCGGAACCGGGAAACCAGTTATCTTAAAGTTAAGCAGAAAATAAGTAAAAAGAAAACAGGCCTGCGCCACTGTGGCTATAACGAATGCCCTGGTATGTTAAACTCATGCTACTGAGATAAAGACCCCGGCAATACATTTACCTGGTTAGCCCCGGCCGCAAGGCTACCGCAAATTTTTAAAAAAGTTTGCGGGTTGGCTGATCCAATGCATTGTTTAAAATTGCATAAAAAGATATCTCATAGAGGGCTAAAGTAACCGCTGAAGGGAGGGCATATTTGGACGGTACCGCACTTATTTACACCCCAAAAAATCAAATAGCTTGTGGAAAAAAAAATTGTGACATTCACACTTGTCATAATGTTTTGGCACGAAAAATTTCCATTAAACTGTGTATGAAACGAAGCAAAAACCGGGCAACAAATCCCCAGCTTTTTAGTTTTTGGCTTGTGTCTCATACCATTGGCATGCTTGGCACGAAATTGATTGTTACTTTAAAAAAAATCTATCAATCATGGAAGCAACAATGTCAGAAATAACAAGCGTATTAAACGATCTGGTTTTAATTAACAACGATCGTATTGCTGGCTACGAAAAAGCCATCGAAGAATTAAAACAAGGCGACAACGCCGCAAATAATTCAGACCTGGTAAGTCTGTTTACCAGGATGATCAGTGAAAGCCGCGATTACCGCAATGCGTTAGGCCAGGAAGTGCAGGCTGCAGGCGGTGAAATGAAAGAAGGCACAATGACCAGTGGAAAAATTTACAGGGCATGGATGGATGTAAAAGGCGCTTTTGGAGCAAGGGACCGTCATGGTATCCTGGCCTGGTGTGAAGGTGGTGAAGACGCTGCACAAAAAGCTTATAAAGCGGCACTGGAAGAAGAAGGACTTCCTGCACATTTAAGGGAAACCATCAGCAACCAGAAAGATATGTTGAGGCAATCTCATGACGAGATTAAAGCATTAAGAGACCAGGCTGCTGACTAAAATGCAGACACAGTAATTACAGCCGGCTTATTCCCTCGGGATAAGCCGGTTTTTCATTGTGCGTATGCCCAAACCTGGGTGCTTAGGTTATTGAAAAACCGCCGGTAATCACGGTATGAACTGGCATGGTATTTATGCCGGATAAGAGAGGCTATTCGTCACATACACCCAACCTTAAAATTTATACTAAATGAAAAACATAAAATCATCATCACCCGATACTTCGAAGAAAAAGAACAAGGGCGTGGCTCCTTCTTCTGTAGACAGAAAAAACAATGCAGCGAGCAGTGGCTACACGCCGGCCACTAAACGCGTAAAACCGAAATCCGGAGATGGGCTGGCCAACGAGGGAACCATTGCTTCTTATGAAGGAGAACGCTAAATAATCAAATTAACCATATGCTTTCAAAAATTCCTGATCTGCCACCATACGTCCTGGGCGTGCGGGCCACTGGTGAAGTAACAGCACACGACCTCGAAAACGTTCTTGTGCCCGGGTTGCAGGAACTGGTAGATAAATTCGATTCCATTCACTACCTGCTTGTTCTAGATACCGGCGTTGGCAATTTCACCACCGGTGCCTGGATACAGGATATGAAAGTGGGGATCAAACATTTTACGAAGTGGAAACGAATTGCCGTGGTGACAGAGCAATCTGCCGTGGAAACATTTACGGATCTTTTTTCATTTGTCGTTCCCGGCGTATCCCGAGGTTTTACCCACGCACAGCTGGCGGAAGCCATTCACTGGGTGAGTGAGGAATAAGAATAGGCAGTACAGTTTTTAAATGGAGTTCCCTGTTTTTAAAAAATCCCTTACTTCGTAAGGCTGATTTAAAAAGTATCTGCCTTGAGCAATCCTGCTCAAAATGACCAGTGGTTATTTTAGTAACTAATTCTTTCTCCGGTACATGGTGGTACTTCGTTCAAAATAACCATCTTTGATCAGCCGAAGTAATTCATCGTTTGTCCATGCACAGCCATAGTAGTGGAGGCCTGAAGAATCGCCTGGTAAAATCAGGCAGGACAATTTTACCAGTTTGGATGAAGGTTTCCATACATTGAAGGAAGACTGATCATTTTTTTCCAGTAGAACCAGCAGCCACCAGTCGTTTAAATCCGCCCACCATTTTCCGTGTACCCTGTTAAGGATGTTAAGCATATAAAAGTTTTTGTTCAGGCTGCGCAGGAATGCATTCTGCCCCAGGTCTATGAACAGGGTATCATCCTGTAAATAATAAATGCTGTCTGCTATGGTGTAAAAGGGATATCCCCTATTTAAAAAACCGGTCCGTGTCATTTCATATATTAAATTTCCGGCAACCACGTAATTGCTGCTGGTATCAACGGGTCTTTTCAAAGAATCATAGGTTATGCTGCTAAAAGGCATAAAGGAAAACGGCACTTCTATCATTTCACCACTGCTGGTTATCGCCGGCCATGCGCCGGATACTATACCGATTGTATCCCTGGTTATTATCGCTACATTTTTCCTTGTGATGCGGTAATAACTGTCTTCCCCTTCTTCGGGGGCAAACCAGCTGCCCCTGAAATCTTTGGGAAACTCTTCAATATTAATTTTATCAATCGGTTGTGGGAATAGGAAATGATGCGAATCGCAGGAAAAAAGCAGCATAAAAAAAGGAATATACAGGAATAAACCAGGGATGGGTGGATAGAAGCTTCTAGGACGCGGCATATCAGGTTGTTTTATGAAATATAGAGTGTTGCGGCTGCAGATCTGATGATGCTCATCAGGAGGACAGATGATTGTAGTGGCAGTTTGCGGGAAGGGATTTTTTTCCTGAATTTTAATTGATGCACATGCAACGGTAAGCATAAACGCCTTGTCAATGGTGGGAATGCTTTTAATGGAACAGGATAAACTACTGGTAAAACAATGTTTGCGTAATCACCGGGCCGCACAGAAGTTACTCTATGAAAAGTATGCTGACGTGATGCTGGGGGTTTGTTACAGGTATACCAAATCGCTGGCAGATGCCGAGGATGTGCTGCAGGAAGGTTTTATAAGGACCTTTAAACACCTGCATCAATACAAGGCGGATGGTGAACTGGGAGCATGGATACGCCGCATCATGGTGACCACTGCCCTGAATTACCTGAAGCGCAATGCAAAATACCAGCACGACCTTGCTTTTGATAAAGTTGAGATGCACCCGGTGACCGATGATAATCCTCAGGTCACCCTGAATACCAAAGAACTCACATCACTTATTCAGCAATTACCAACAGGATACCAGGCCATCTTTAATCTGTACGCAGTGGAAGGGTATTCTCATGTGGAAATAGGTGAATTATTGGGCATTTCCGATGGAACATCCAGGTCACAGTATGCCCGCGCACGGGCCCTGTTGATCACGTGGATAAAAAAATATTACTCAGACAGTAAAATGCAGTTTTATGCAAAATAGTGAATTTGAAAAGTCAGTGCGGCAGCAGATGGAAGAGCTGAAAATTGTTCCGTCCTCCGAGCTTTGGCATAACATTGAACCTAAACTGCCGGCACCCCGGAAAGACCGCCGATGGATAATGCTTTTCTTATTGCTGGGGCTAATTACCGGCATCGCCATCCTCAACCGGAATAAACTGGTGCCCGCCACTCAGGAAGAGACTATAAATAACCCGGCACGGATAAGTGGTACGGGAAAAGTAAACCCGACTGTACCGGAAAATAAACAAAATGATAATAACCCTGCAGGGGTAAACACTAAAAATCCGGTAACCCGCGCAGGCTTACCCATTGGGGCATCAACAGATGCAGGCCTTCCGGGTAAAGCTATTAATGGCCAGTTTAGTTCCGGCCATAATACGACGACAATAACCCTGTCTTCTATTACCGGGGCGGGCCTGACAGAACCCCGTTCCCGCAACAGGTTTTCTGCTAATCAACAGGCTAAAGCTGAAGTTGCCACAGAACCTGCGACTGCAACCGCCGATGAAAATATAATAACAACGAAAACAGTTATCCCGGGCGCAAAGGCTGACACGTTAAACAACGCCGCCATTGTTCCAGCCCCAGGATTGACTGATCTATCTAAAAACACAATCACCCATGATACACTCAAAAGTCCTGCGGACTTAACGTAT
>JAKFCK010000451.1:0-5580 GCA_036676685.1 Chitinophagaceae bacterium
CAGCAATTGTTTCTGTGCGTCATCAAAAAAGCGGGAAGATTGGATGTTCCAGTAGCCTTCCACCATGGTTTCCACCTTGTTTACATTCTGGCCGCCTTTCCCCCCACTCCTGGCGGTTTTGAATTTTATTTCTGTGGTAACATCCATTATCCAAATTTAACTTATTTACGTAATTGATGATGGGTAAGCCATTGATTTGTATCTTTATTTTACTAAACGACTAAAAAAATAGATTTTTGCACCTAACCAACCCGAAGTTGATGTTAAAAGCGATATATCATTCATTAACAGAGAGAAAGCGAACAGGAAAAAAGTCATTTGCAGTGTTAATCGATCCCGATAAAGTGAATGATAGCAATATGACCCAGTTGATTGAGTTGTCGTTAGCCGCCCGTGTTGATTACTTCCTTGTCGGCGGTAGCCTGGTGATTTCAAACTACCTCGATGAATGCCTCCAATTAATAAAAAGCAGTTGTTCCATCCCAACTTTATTGTTTCCCGGCAGCCCCTCACAGGTGAGCAAATATGCTGATGCTTTATTATATCTCTTCCTCATCAGTGGTCGCAACCCGGAACTCCTCATCGGCCAGCACGTAGTGAGTGCCCCGGTGGTGAAACAAAGCGGGCTGGAAATTATGCCTACGGGTTATATGGTTATCGACGGTGGCGCTCCCACTACCGTTTCCTATATCAGTAATGCGGCACCTCTTCCCTCAGACAAAAATGAAATTGCCATGTGCACGGCGATGGCCGGTGAAATGCTGGGTATGAAACTCATCTATATGGATGCAGGCAGCGGGGCCAGGAGAGCAATTTCGGAATCTATGATACAAAAAGTGGCAGGCTGTATAGACGTTCCGCTGATTGTTGGCGGAGGCATTACCACCCCCGAAAAAGCTTACCTGAACTGCAAAGCCGGCGCCGACGTGATCGTGGTGGGCAACGCTATTGAAAAAGATTCCTCCCTTATTAAAGAAATGGCGGCTGCTGTGCACAGCGTGCCGGTGAGGGTGTAATTGCTTCCCAACTCCAGGGGTGTGCATTACCTTAGTAAAATTTCATCA
The DNA here is from genome assembly GCA_036676685.1 of Chitinophagaceae bacterium. GTDB lineage: Bacteria > Bacteroidota > Bacteroidia > Chitinophagales > Chitinophagaceae > Ferruginibacter. The sequence continues at coordinate 1,065 of JAKFCK010000451.1, forward strand.
TAATTAAAACATTGCTGGCTGTCGTACTGCCTGTCCCGTCCGATATCGGGATTCGCGGAAGGAACGAAGCATCTATGCGCTCGGCCAATAAGAGTGGCGGTTTACACTTAATTCTGGTGCTTCGTTATTGTGGAAGTTATAGATGCTTCGTGCCTCAGCATGACTAGGCAAGGTTGTTAAGGTTTCAGAAAGTTGGTATGGTTGGCGTTGAGTAAAGGCCTCTTCCCATTTAATCTGTTCCTGCACAATTTCGACGCTGCTGTCGAACGAAGCATTTAATCGCTCGGCCAGTAAAGAGTGGCGGTTTACACTTAAGACTGTTGCTTCGTTATAGTGGAAGTTATAGATGCTTCGTGCCTCACATGACAGGGCTAGAGTGTGAAGAGTTCAGATAGTTGATCGAGGTTGAAGCTTTATGAAGGCAACCTCCCTTTTAGTTCGTTCCTTCATTATTTCGACGCTGCTGTCATGCTGCCTGTCCCGATTAATTCATGGAAGGAACAAGCATCTGATCGTTCGAACGGTAAAGAGTGGCGGTTTACACTTAAGACTGGTGCTATGTTATGGTGGAAGTCAGAGATGCTTCGTGCCTCAGCATGACAGGGCTAGAGTGTGAAGAGTTCAGAAAGTTGATCGAACTTGAAGCTTTATGAAGGCAACCTCCCCTTTAGTTCGTTCCTTCATTATTTCGACGCTGCTGTCATGCTGAGGAACGAAGCATCTGATCGCTCAGCCAGTAAAGAGTGGCGGTTTACATTTAAGACCGGTACTATATTATGTGGAAGTGAGAGATGCTTCGTCCCTCAGCATGACAGGGCCCGTGGAACAATAGGGGACCCCAACCCTGACTACCTTCTTCGTATGTGAACATTTTGTATGTAAACTAAAATAATGTTCACAGCTGTTTTGTTTACATAAGCATGAATCAGTGGTCCTGGTATGAAAAGTTCAGGTTCGGCTCCGGTTGAGCCGGATAAATCAGCTTTCCAGCTTATGATGGACTTGTTAGCGATTCAGCTTCTCCACCCTCGCCGGTGTTTCCTTGCCACTTACTATCCCCTTGCTGCTGATGGCAATAGCTTTGATGATCTCCGCCATATTGGACATATCAAGCGTTTCCAATTCATCTTCCTGGCTGTGGTAGAATTTTTCTGTATCCATTTTGGAAGTGCTGATCGTATGTGCAGGAACTCCCAGCGCTGCAAGGGTTGCATTATCCGAACGGTAAAATAAATACTGCTTTGGATAAGGATCAGGTTCAAATTTAAAATTGGTGCCCGCAAGGTTGGCCTGCAGGATCTTACCGAAATCTGATTTTTCGTAGCCGGTAATGTAAGCGCTGTTTTTGCCCCACTGGCTTTCGGTGCCGATCATTTCGATGTTGAACATGGCAATGGCCTTGTCTGCATCTATTTGTTTGGAGAAATATTGAGAACCGAACCCACCCATTTCTTCGGCAGTAAATGCAACAAATACGATCGTACGTTCATTGTTCTTTAATTTACTGAAATAATTGGCCAGCATGATCACTGCCGTCGTTCCGGCGGCATCATCATTGGCGCCATTGTATACCGAATCCCCGGCGGCATTCGGCTTTCCTACGCCAAGGTGATCATAGTGGGCTGAGAAAATTACCAGCTCATCTTTTTTAGACTTGCCGGGCAGGATGCCGACCACATTCGCCAGCGAAGACTTTGTTGTTTCATGAGTGATCTCAAAACTAAATAGCGCCGGGTTAAGATCAGTTAACACAAAGATTACCGGTTGTTTGTCTTCAAAACTTTCTCTTTTAAATCGCCTGAGCCTGCTGAAGGTCTTCGCGTGGGCCGTGCTCACAAACACAATGTGTTTTTTTTCGCTTAAAACAATTTTTAATGCCTCATTTAAGAGGTTTGCACCACTATCCAATACCACTTTGGTATAACCTGAACTTTGATCCATTTTTAATGATGGGGTAATGGTCACCGCGATAATATTGTCCGCCGGAACCGCATTACCATCCACCGTCCCCGATGCAGCAATAAATTTTGCTTTCACCATGGAGAAAGGCTGCCTGTAACCGGATGCTCCATTGAAAAATTCAAGCCCGGCTTTTTTAAATTCCGAAGCGATGAAGTCAGCCGCCTTGTCGATACCCGGTGTAAAAGTTTTCCTGCCCTGCATGTCATCGGCCGCCAACACTTTTTCGATCCTGCCGGCTTCTTCGGCATTGATGATCTTGTTGATGTCCTGTGCTCCCGCTGAAAATAGTTCCAGGAAGAAAAAAGCCGAAATCAGTAATTTTTTAAACATCATGTTTTTTTTAATTATCGCCCGCAGATCACGCAAATCTGCGCAGAAGTGATTTTTGTTTGAACTATTCTCATTAAAAAAGAACGGTAGTGCCCGTTCTTTATAAACTTTTTTGAACCTTGAACTTTAAACTTTGAACCTCTTAAATTTTTGAACCTCTTGAACTCTTGAACCTCTTGAACTTTTAAACCTCTTGAACTTTTAAACCTCTTGAACTTTTGAACCTCTTGAACTCTTGAACTCTTAACCCCGCAACTCTTTACAAGCTCATCATCTCCTTAAACTTCACGGCCTGCCGCCTGCTCACTTCTATTTTTTCACCGGCCTTCAGGTCCAGCAAAAGCCCACCGTTAAAATAAGGCTCTACTTTTTCTATCATGCGCATATTTACAATGTGCTTCCTGTTTGCCCGGAAAAATATCCGCTCATCCAGGCGATCTTCCAGGGCGTTCAGTGATTTTAATATCAATGGTTTGTTGGGACCGAAATATACTTTTGCATAATTACCAACGCTTTCGAATAAACGCACTTCCGCCAGTTTTACAAACCAGCACCTTTCCCCATCTTTCACAAACACCTGGTCGTTTTCGCTGAGCATACCCCGGTTCGCGCCGGCCATGGCAGCTGCCAGTTCTTTTTCTTCTGCCAGCTGCAGTTTATGCAGGGCATCCGCAAGGCGCTTGGGCTCTACCGGTTTCATCAGGTAGTCCAGTGCGTTCACTTCAAATGCTTTTAAGGCAAACTCATCGTAGGCGGTGGTAAAAATTACGTGCGGGGCCTTCTCCAGTTCCATCAGCATATCAAACCCGGTTTTGCCGGGCATTTGTATATCCAGGAAAATAAGGTCCGGCATCAGGCTCTCTATTTTTTCAATTCCTTCTGCAGCATTGGCTGCTTCACCAATTACTTCTACTTCCGGGAACTCTGACAATAGTTTTTTTAACTCGTTACGGGCCAGTCTTTCGTCATCAATAATTATAGCTTTGTGCATTGTTGGTAGAATGATCTTTTAATTATTTGTCAAATCTATAAAAAAGATGCTAATGGCATGATGATTTTTGATTCTACCATTCCGCCTTCAATGTCCCTGATCTGGAAATTGGCCTTTCCCTGGTAAAGCAGGTTGAGCCTGTCCTGGGTACTTTTGATGCCAAATCCTTCCTTTGGATCCGTGATAAACCCGTTCAAACTGCCTGAATTCTGCACCACCAATTCGTGGTGATTGTCTTTGAAACCGGAAATAATTTTGATATGGCCGCCATTGATCTTTTTGCTGATGCCATGTTTGATGGCATTTTCTACCAACGTTTGCAGCATCATAGGGGGGATGGGTTGCGTAAGGGTATCTTCATTGATATCCATTTCTATTTGCAGCCGCTCTTCAAAACGCATGTGTTCCAGGGCGAGGTAGTCTTTTACGATATCAAGCTCCTGCTGAAGGGGCACGGTCTCCATTTTTTCTGCCTGCATACTGCTTCGCAGGATGTTACTGAGTTCTGTAATGGCCGTTCGCGCCCTTTCCGGGTTTTCATCTACAAGTGCGCGTATGCTGTTGAGCGCATTAAATATAAAATGAGGATTAATATGTGCTTTGATCGTTTTAAGCTCCAATGATTTTACCATGGCTTCCAGCCGGAAGGTGTCCATTTCGTGGCGGCGGTTCGTTTCCACGTAGTGGTAAATGTAATAGATCATATTCCACACCAGCAGCAGCCACATGGCATTAAAACTGCTGAAAAACAGGCGTTGGAGCTTGGTATATTTCTGCAATTTTTCCGGGTTATAGCCAATGAGGTAATCTACAGCCTCCATCAATACGCCGAAGAGGATAGCAAAAACAAATGTAAGGACCACCAGGTAGAAGATCTGGGTCTTCAGGGGTTTGTTGAGCACTTTCAGGCTGTGTATATTCAGCCGCATAATATGCGTGATCATCACCCCGATACCACAACTCAATAAAAGGCCGATAAAGAAGTTTTTGGTTGGCTCCCCGAAAGTGGTCACAAAAAAGACACTTACCGCTATATTTAAAGACCAACCAATGATCTGGCACCACCAATATCTTGAAATATTATTCAGCATATATTTTGCAAAGCTAGGTTGGGTAATCATCAATAAGTTTGCTCATATGACTAATGGCTACATGCTGTGGTAAAAGGTCTTTGATTGTCTTTTTACCGTCTGCCATTCGTCGGTAAGGCTGGCCCAAAGTAATGATTTTTTA
>JAKFCK010000452.1:0-2896 GCA_036676685.1 Chitinophagaceae bacterium
GGTTTTCAACCGGTATGAGATAAGCCCCCTTTAGGGGGTTTGGGGGTTCTACGACATTTATTGCATTGTATTTGCTGACTTATAATTATGCAGCGCAACAAAAAAAGAACCTGGTCAACGGCCATGCTGATTTCGGCTGAGATGCTGGCCAGCCTGGTGATATTTTCCGGTGCTTTTGTGGGCCTGGTCTTTTTGATACGGCCTGCGATGCGAAAGCACAAAAAACTGGACCTGGCCATCATGGATCGGATAGGTCCTCCGGTTAATGATAAAAATACCCACCTGATGCGCCGCATCACGTTTTTTGGTACGCACCGGTTTTTTATACCTGCTAATCTCTGGCTGATTGCTTATTTCCTGTTTGTGCGGCGTAAATCGTGGTACTCTATCCGTGTCGGGTCGGTGGCGTTGAGCAGCCTGGTCATCATGTTAGTATTGAAAAAGATCTTTAACAGGAACAGGCCGCACAACCCTTTACAACAGGCTTTGGGAAAAAGTTTTCCAAGCGGGCATGCGCTTATGAGTGTTACCTTTTATGGCCTGCTGGTATACATCATTCATCAGACGGTGCATAATGTTCCATTAAGGTGGACGCTCACCATCCCGCTCGTGGCATTTGTTCAGCTCATCGGCCTGAGCCGCATATACCTTCGCAACCACTATCCCAGTGATATCTTAGCTGGGAATGTGACGGGGTTGGCATGGCTTATCATTTCATTGAGGCTTATGAATAAAATAGAAGCTAACCTGCCGCCCGAAATATCCCGGGCTGTTTCTGCCGGGGCAGGCAGCGCGCCGCCGATCGTGGTGTAACGGACAACTCACTGGCGCAGGTGTTCCCCACCGAAATTTCAAATTTTTCCCGAAAGTTTGCGGGATCACTTGATGCCGAATTTAATTTTCCGGTTTTCAACCGGTATAAGATAAGCCCCCTTTAGGGGGTTTGGGGGTTGCCTTTTTAATTCGCCGGTTTGCAACCGGTATGAGATAAGCCCCCTTTAGGGGGTTTGGGGGTTGTCATTTTTATTTTCCGGTTTTCAACCGGTATAAGATAAGCCCCCTTTAGGGGGTTTGGGGGTTTCCATTTTTAATTTTCCGGTTTTCAACCGGTAGGAGATAAGCCCCCCTTAGGGGGTTTGGGGGTTGCATAATGTACGGTACAGGATGCTGGCGTGGTGCCGGCATCTTTTAAACTTCATATTGATTTGGCTACGTCGAATCGATGGATATGCTACAACGCCTGCGGCGCGCTTTCATGTTCCTTTTTTGCTCGCCCAAAAAACGAACCCAAAAAAAGGCGTCGCCATCGGATATACAGCCCCGATGGCGAAGCAGCAATGTGGATCAGAAGTACATAGTGCACTGTGAATCATTTCTACGACAGCAATCAGCGGTGTCCTGTTACCCAGCCGTTCATTTAGCTGGAAAGTGGAATAGTGGAAATTTTTAACTGGTATTGCTACGACTAAGCTCCACGGTGACTGATATTGCCCGATGCAGAAATTCAAGCCCCCTTTAGGGGGTTTGGGGGTTGCCTTTCTTAATTTCCCGGTTTGCAACCGTTATGAGATAAGCTCCCATTGCCTCCCTATGTGTCTATGAGTCTATATAGTTTCAGTACAATTTCAATACCCCACCTTTTATAAATTTCTCTTAAACTCGTCCGCCTTCCACCTTCCACCGTTGCCGTCAACCCTTCAACCCTTCAACCAATCAACTCTTCTCCCTCATCACATACGGCCGCCCGAGTTTTATAAAAATGATCTCTACCTGGGCGATGGTAAATAATGTTCTTCGGTTGTGGCCCATTTCCTCGCGAAAAGGCAACAACCATTTTTTGAATGTTTTGGGGGTGACATCATAAAAATGGCATAGCTGCGTTAATGTGTAAGGCTTCACCGGTACACTTATTTCGATGTCATTTTCTTTTAGCAAAAGTGAATTAAACACCATCTTTTAGTTTGAATAAAGTTTAAATATTTTATTAGGGTGCTGCACGGTTTTGTCAACGTAATTTTTCTATACCCGACGTATATTCCTGGCGTTCAGGCCGCGGCGATGTCGTTTTAACTCCATAAGCTCAGGCAATGTCATGGGATGTGCGACAGGACAAACACAAACGCTCTCACGAGTCGGCTTCGGTTTTTTCTCTATCTCACCCGGCGCTTTGTAACTTTACTGTAAGCTGCGATGCCGCGCAGCCGGATGTATGCAGGACGGTTTTCCCGGGGTTATTTTATTGCTGATGTCTGTATGCCGCTCAGGCCGTGGCAATGGCGCTTCTTTTAGCTCATTTCTTCTATTGATTTTTGCTTCGCTGAATCTCCTTCGTCGATTTAGCTCATTTCTTCTATTTATTTTTGCTTCGCTGAATCTCCTTCGTCGATTTAGCTCACTTCTTCTATTTGCTTTTGCTTCGCTGCATCTCCTTCGTCGATGTGCCTTTTCCGCTTCGCTCGTCGGGATCAGCGGCAAAAGAAGCAAGGTTCCCGCAATCCTGCGGGATCTTCTACAAGACAAACCCGATCGCTCCCTCAAGTTCCGCTTCGGGCCTCGGGGTTTTGTGCAGCCACGCCGACCGCTCTATCTCTTTGCACACTACACATCCTGAATATTCATTTTAAATGGAAGAAGCATTTAAAATTTTACGCAGGCTGTTGCCTAATTTTAAAAGGATGAATTGTTGAACATCCGTTAAAGCTTTCACTATTCACTATTCACTATTCACTATTCACTATTCACTATTCACTATTCACCCATTCACCCATTCACCCATTCACCCATTCACCACTCAAAATTTCTGCACCAGCCTCAGCGACGGCGTAATGTTTTTGAACACATCATTCATGTAAATAGCAGGCTCTAATTTGGTAGAATTATTTCCCAGGAAGAACCG
>JAKFCK010000453.1:0-7015 GCA_036676685.1 Chitinophagaceae bacterium
TGCTGAATCTTTCTATAAAGAAAAGTGGGGTCATACCCTTAGATAGCCTTACTGAAAGCCGCTGAAGCAGGAGCATTACGCCATAAGTGAGCATCGATGCATGCACAGATATTCCGCACAAAGAGTTTTCCTTTGGCAGTCACGGTTATTGTTGTTCCATGGATTTCAGCTAACCCGTCCTCCTGCATCCGCGCCAATCCCTGCATGCAATGGTCAATATAACCAGGGCTTAGCATTGTTTGGACCAGGACGGTATGACTGTTGCACATTAGCTCCAGGATATTTTTTCTTATTACCAGGTCCTCTTCGTTCAGTAGGTGCCCGTTCACGAGTGGTAATACCCCGTCATTGATCTTTTTTTCGTAGGGTTCTATTTCCTTTTCGTTTTGTGCAAACGCATCCCAGCTGTCGCTGATGGATGACGCTCCCAGGCCGATCAATAATTTTTCGTTGGTTGTTGTATACCCCATAAAATTGCGGTGAAGTTTGCCATTGGCCGCAGCTGTGAACAGCGGGTCTTCTTTTAGGGCAAAGTGGTCCATCCCGATACTATAAAAACCAGCATCTTCTAATAATGTTTTGCCGCGGTGATACATTCCCCATTTTTCTGCCGCATTCGGCAAATCTGCTTCTGTATACCTGCGCTGCCCTTTACTTTTCCAGGGCACATGCGCATAGGAATAAAAAGCGATCCTGTGTGGCATCATACTTTGTATACGCGAAATAGAATGTTCAATGCTGGAGATGGTCTGGTGTGGCAAACCATAGACCAGGTCGATATTGATACTTTTATAATGATGTTTTCTTGCCCAGTCCACAACTTCCTTTGTCTGTTCAAAACTCTGGATCCGGTTGATCAGGAACTGCACTTTCGGATCAAAATCCTGCACCCCCAGGCTTATCCTGTTGAAGCCCACCGCGGCCAGTTGCTGCAGGTGCTCCTCCGTGGTATAGTTGGGATGAACCTCGATACTAAACTCCTGGTTGGAGTCCACGATGGCATCTTTGGTGATGCCTTTAATCAAATGCACAAGGTTTGCGGGACTGAAAAACGTAGGTGTACCCCCGCCCAGGTGAATTTCTTTGATCACTGGTTTGGCCGGTAACATTTGCCGGTACATTTCCCACTCTTTTAATACAGTGGCGATGTAAGGATCTTCCACTGCGTGGTTTTTCGTGATCCTTTTATTACACGCGCAAAATGTGCAGAGGTTTTCACAAAAAGGCAAATGGATGTAAATGCACAAACCGCCATTTTCCACCTTAAACCTGTTGACGACTGAATTCCGCCATTTGGATTCATCCAGCAGGGAAACGTCCCAGTAGGGGACAGTTGGATAGCTGGTGTACCTCGGTGTGGGGACATCGTATTTATTTAATAACTGTAAAATATCGGCTGCCATATTAATAAAAACTTTAAATAAGAAGAAAAGCCTCTCCACCATTTACTGGCTCACACAAATGAATAACTTTTTTGTTTTTAAAAAGTGTTTCCAGCAGGTCCCTTGCTTTTTTATAATCATTGTGAATTGGACAGGGATGAGTGGCGGAACATTTTCTTAGTCCAAGGCCGCATTCATTAAATACACCGGGTCCATCAATGGCGTTCACAATATTAATTACCGGTTGCGTCATTTGTACATTGGACAGGTAAAAACCACCGGTAGGCCCTTTGGCACTTTTGATAACATCGGTTTTCACCAGGGTCTGCAATAATTTACCCACCGTGTGCTCGCTGGCGCCTATATAAGCGGCAATCTCTTTAATACCGGATCTGTGGACTGAATCTTTTTTCGATGCCAGGTAGATAACCGCTTTTATTGCAGTTTTGCAAGTGAGGCTGAACATAGTTGCCGGTTTTGAGCAGCCGCAAAGAGCATTACTGCTCAATTTTTCCCGGCGGCCTTTAAAAATAAACGCAAAGTTAATTGAAATCGCAGTAAAAGTATAATTATACTTCTACTTTGCGGTTAATGCTTTGGTGGGCGGGTGATGTACAAATCCTATTTGTTATCTTCGGGCTCCTGAAAAAAAGAGGAAGACATAAAAATAAAGAAAATGAACTTAGAGCTAAATAAGAATGAAGATGCGATGAAAACAGCCTGGAGCCAGGTGCGACAAAAACTGGAGAAAATTTATGAGGGTGGAGGAAAAAAGGCTGCGCAAAAGCAAAAAGAAAAAAACAAACTTTTAGCCAGGGAGCGTATAGAATACTTATGTGATGAAGGAGCACCCTTCATCGAGATCGGTGCATTTGCCGGATATGAAATGTACGCGGAGCAGGGTGGTTGCCCTGCCGGTGGAACGGTGAGCGGTATCGGGTATGTGAGTGGCAGGCAATGTATCATCGTGGCCAACGATCAAACAGTAAAAGCCGGCGCATGGTTTCCTATTACGGGGAAAAAAAATCTGCGAATGCAGGAGATTGCAATGGAGAATCATTTGCCCATAATTTATATCGTAGATAGCGCAGGGGTTTTTCTTCCCATGCAGGACGAAATTTTTCCCGACAAAGAAAACTTTGGACGCATTTTCAGGAATAATGCCCGGATGAGCGCCATGGGCATTACCCAGATAGCGGTGGTTACGGGCGCCTGTGTGGCTGGTGGTGCTTACCTGCCTATTATGAGTGATGAAACCATTATGGTGGAAGGTGCAGGGTCTATTTACCTGGCTGGCCCTTACCTTGTAAAAGCAGCCATTGGCGAGGATATGGATAACGAGACCCTCGGTGGAGCGGTAACGCACACGGAAATATCCGGCATTGCAGATTATAAATTTAAGACGGAAGAAGAATGCCTGGACAAGGTAAAACGACTGATGAGTAAATTAGGCGACCCGGCATCTGCCGGGTTCAACAGGATCGCTCCCGCAGCACCCAGGCTTGATAACGGCGAGTTGTACACGATAATGAGTGAAAATAACTCGAAGCCTTATGATATGCTCACGATCATTGACTGCCTGGTAGATGCCGGGAGTTTTGACGGCTTTAAAGCAGACTATGGCAAAACGATCGTGTGTGGTTATGCCAGGGTAGACGGATGGGCAGTAGGTATTGTGGCCAACCAGCGGCTGATTGTAAAAAATAAAAAAGGCGAAATGCAATTAGGTGGAGTTATTTATAATGATAGTGCCGACAAGGCCGCCCGGTTCATTATGAATTGTAACCAGAAGAAGATACCGCTGGTTTTTATCCAGGATGTTACCGGATTTATGGTGGGCAGCAGGAGTGAACATAGCGGTATCATAAAAGACGGGGCCAAACTGGTGAACGCTGTAGCTAATTCAGTAGTGCCAAAAATTACTATAATCATTGGCAATTCCTACGGCGCAGGCAACTATGCGATGTGTGGAAAGGCTTATGATCCCAGGTTTATTTATGCATGGCCAACAGCGAAAATTGCCGTAATGGGAGGTGACCAGGCGGCTAAAACCATGTTGCAGATCCATGTGGCAGGGTTAAAAGCAAAAGGCGAAGTGGTGACACCGGAAAAGGAAAAGGAGATACTGGATGCCATTACGGACAACTATACCCGCCAGACCAAACCGGAATATGCTGCGGCAAGGTTATGGGTCGATGCTATAATCAACCCCTCCGACACGCGTATGCTGATTAGCGAAGGGATAAAGGCGGCTGACCAGAATGCAGTGATACCGGAATTTAAAATCGGCGTTTTCCAGGTTTAGCCATTGTAAAAAAAGCCGGTCATAAGCAAACTCATGCCCTGTCCGGAGGTATCCAATTTTTTCAAGACTTAAATCGGGAAACTTAACATTGAATAACATAACAATCTATACAGATGGGGCATCCCGTGGCAACCCAGGCCCGGGTGGGTATGGTGTGGTGCTGATGAGCGGGCATCACAAAAAGGAACTGTCCGGGGGATTCCGGCTTACCACGAATAACCGGATGGAGCTACTTGCCGTGATCGAAGGGTTAAGAGCAATAAAAAAGAATGAATTACCTGTCACTATTTATTCAGATAGCCAATACGTCGTGAATGCCATCAGCAAGGGTTGGTTAAACACCTGGATAAAAACGAATTTTAAAGGGGATAAGAAAAACCCTGACCTGTGGCGGGAGTTTTATGAACTTGCTAAAAACTTCCAGATAAAAATGGTTTGGGTTAAAGGGCATGCCGATAATGCGTACAATAACCGTTGTGATCAATTGGCTACTGCTGCGGCCGATGGTAAACATTTAGCGATAGATGAGGGTTATGAGAGCATGGTGAGGGTTAAAGGGGGGTAGGGGTTCAGGAGGTTCAAGGTTCGGGGGTTAAGAGTTTCAAAGGTTTAAGAGGTTAAGGTTCGGTATGTCTGAATCAATATAAAATTGGACACGGAGGATTTCCAAATAATAAAAAAGCCTCCATTGAGGAGGCTTGCATGTTAAGTTAATTTATTGATCAGGCAACCGCCTTTTTAACTGCATATTTTTCCAGTAAAACATAACCCCCAAAAAACAGCGCACTGAACACCAGGTCTGCAGCTAAACCATTCTTCAGGAAGGGGATGCCAGCTGCCAGGCAATTGATCCAGCCGCCAAAATTTTGGGCGTAAGTAGTGGTATCAAAAATCCAGACACTTGTATTACTTAACAGGAAAAAAAACAGGGAGGAGGCTATAGAAAAACCTGCGACGTTCCCGATATTTATCTTTTTAAGGTTAAATCCAAAAATAGTGATCAGGGCAAGGATACCATATCCAACTATTTGTCCCCAGCCCCAAAATCCTGTAGCGATATTGGATAATTCGAAAATTACATCAGAAAGAAACATCGCAAATAACGGTAACGCAAAAGCGAGCTTTTTATCTTTTATCACCGCGCCGCCAAACAGGGCCATTGCAATCACAGGGCTAAAGTTTAACGGGTAGAATGCGATGCGGGATAATGCGGCTGCTAAGATCATTACAACAGCTATCAAAAACATCGTAGTACTTTGCTTCATCATGAAAATATTTGCCGCAAAAATAGGCAAATAAATTTTTAATATTAAAGTTAAAGCCGATTAATATCCGCCAGACACTCCCATTAGTTAACTTTACCATATGGCCAAACACAACCAGACAGGGAAAGAGGGGGAAGCTATGGCGCTGGCCTGGCTGCAGGTACATGGTTATACTATTTTGCATCAAAACTGGCGGCATGGAAACTGGGAAGTGGATTTCATCACTAGTAAAGAAAACCGCCTGCATATTATTGAAGTAAAAACCAGGACCTCCCGGGTCTTTGGTTATCCCGAAGAAAATATGGGGCCAAAAAAAATGCAATACCTTATCAATGCGGCGGAACAATACCTTTACCTTTTCCCCCAATGGCGGCAGTTGCAGTTCGATATCCTTGCCATAAGCATTACAGGAAAAGAAGTAGAATATTTTTTGATCGAGGATGTGTATTTGTGAGTGGAGTAGGTCAGGTAATTAAGTAGTTAAAGGAAATAAGGTAACGAAAGTATATAAAGTATTGTAAGACGGGAAAGCTAAAAAGCATTGCGGATATTGTCGGACCTGTACTACCTATATACCTATCAACTTTATATACCTATCAACTTACATAATAAGTCACCGCTCACGACCACGAGCTTAAACCGCACCAATTCTCGCTACCATTTTCTCCACCATTTTAAAAGTAGCCGGGCAATAATCTATATTTTGTTTGTGAACATGAGCATATTCGCTCCATTTCTTTTTTGTGAGGTGCGGGAAACCGGCGCAGTCAACAGGCCTTATTTCATAAATGGAACATTTGTTATCAGCAAGATTCAGGAACTGGCAGGGTTGCGTTTTGTTCACCATGTCTTTGTTCTTATCTTTTTCCAGCCACAGTTTGCTAAACTCTTCCGGCGTTTGGTTAAAATGGGCAGAGATTCTTTTAAGGTCTTGTTTAGTGAAAGTCGGGGTCATTTTTTTGCAACAGTTGGCGCAACTCAGGCAGTCTACTTCTGCCCACACTTCTACTGCAATAGACGGGGTAAGTTTATCAATGCCTGCCGGTGGATTCTTTTCCGTTTTATTTAAAAAAGTTCTGTAAGGTTTTCGGTACAGGGATAATTTTTTTCTAAAGGAACGAAAGTTGACCGGTAGCATACTATTTGTTAGATTAATGTAAAGTATTTAGGGAGCGAAAATAATCTTTAATTATATTGTACAATCAACTGTACACCCCCGGGAAAAAAAATATGTGGCAGGCTTACATTAAAGGTTTTAAGGCATGGCTTCAACTGGAAAAATCCTTATCCGATAATTCTGTTGAGGCCTATATACGCGATATAGAAAAGCTCGCGGCTTATCTTATACTACAGCACCCAAAGAAAGATCCTTCAGACATCCGCCTGAGTGACCTGGAAGACTTTGTAAAATGGATCAACCAGGTTGGATTAACCGTGGCATCGCAGGCGAGGATCATATCCGGCCTTCGCAGTTTTTTTAAATATTGTATGCTGGAACAGATCACGACTTCAGATCCAAGCCTGTTGCTTGAAGCGCCAAAGATGCGTCGAAAGCTCCCGGACATTCTCGCCTTTGAAGAGATAGAACAACTGATCGGTGCGATCGACCTGAGCAAACCGGAAGGAACGAGAAACAAGGCGATCCTGGAAACAATGTACAGTTGCGGCCTTAGGGTGAGTGAAACTGTAAACCTGCGTATCAGTTGCCTGTTCATGGATGTTGGATTTATTAAAGTGACAGGAAAAGGGGATAAAGAGCGGTTGGTACCGATCGGGCGTGATGCGATAAAATTCATCAATATTTACCGGAACAATGTTCGCAACCAGATGGCGATTGTGCCAGGAGAGGAGGACATCCTTTTTTTAAACAGGAGGGGACACAGGCTCACAAGGGTAATGATCTTTTTACTCCTGAAAGACCTTGTAAAAAAAGCAGGTATAAATAAGAATATCTCTCCGCATACTTTCCGGCACTCCTTTGCAACCCATCTTGTGGAGGGTGGTGCCGATCTCAGGGCGGTGCAGGAAATGCTCGGTCACGAGAGTATTACTACGACGGAGAT
>JAKFCK010000454.1:0-2207 GCA_036676685.1 Chitinophagaceae bacterium
ATAGATGCCATTCCACCAACAGCTTTGTACTGGATGATGGAAAGTAATAGCAATACAAAAATCAAAAGTCAAAAAGAGCTGGCTCAAATTTTTGAAGAATCGGTTCAAGCCACCCAACAACTGGCCCGTCGTGTTAAGTTGGCTACACCGGATCCGTACCTCAACACTTTGGGAAGCGCCTTGGCGATTGCCGCCGATGCGATATGGGAAAGCCCGGCTTATCTTCACGGTGCCATTGCCTGGCGCATGCACCTGAATGCCTGGAGAGGCGCCTATGTTGCCGATCCTTTGGGCTGGCATGACAGGGCCAAAACCCATTTTACGAGTTACGGCAATTCACAGGTAATCACTCCCGAAGCAGGACCTGTGGTTTTTGACACGCTACGGAATCTGGCCAGGCAAAAAGAAGAAATGGGAACTTCGATGTTCAGCAGTGGTTACATCAGCCGAAATCCGAATAAAAATACCGTTGCCCATCATTACGACATGAATTTGGTTTTTATTGACCAACTTTTACGTCATTTTAAATGGACGGGAGACACCAACTACATGAAAGAAATGTGGCCGGTTATAGACCGACATCTGCAATGGGAAAAAAGAAATTTCGACAGTGATAATGACGGACTTTATGATGCCTATGCTTCCATTTGGGCGAGCGACGCCTTGCAATATAGCGGTGGCGGAGTCATCCATTCTTCAGCCTATAATTATTATGCCAATAAAACGGCAGCAACCATTGCCAAAATACTGGATCAGGATGCGCAGTCGTATGAAAAGGAAGCCCAGAAAATTTTCAAATCGGCTAAAGACCAACTTTGGATACCCCAGAAAGGGATTTTTGCAGAATACAAAGATGCTTTAGGAAACCGCCTTTTACATGAGGTCCCCGGAATTTGGAGTATTTATCATGCTATCGATGAAGAAATTTCGAATCCGTCCCAGAACTATCAAATGCTTCGCTATGTTGACGCCAAAATCCCACACATCCCTATTATTGCTGAAGGATTAGACAAAAATAATCTGTACACTATAAGCACAACCAACTGGCAACCCTATACCTGGTCTATCAATAATGTGGTGCTGGCAGAGCAATTGCATACGTCATTGGCTTTCTGGCAGGGCGGACAATCGGAAAAAGCGTTTACCATGTGGGAAAGTGCCCTAATCGAAAGTATGTATTTGGGAGCCTCTCCGGGCGGATTTGAACAACTGCTGTTTCATGATGCCATAAGAGGGGAATTGTACCGTGATTTTGCCGACCCTATCGGTATGGCGGCGCGTACACTGGTGGAAGGGCTTTTTGGCATCCAACCCGATGCGCTTGCAGGTACCTTGACCATTCAACCGGGATTGCCTATCAAATGGGACAATGCCGCATTGGACATTCCGGATATTACTTTTGACTTTAAAAGAGAAAAAAATAAGGATATTTACCTGATCAAGCCTCTTTTTACAAAACAAATGAGTCTGAAAGTAGTGGTAAATATTCCATTTGAAAGCATTGAAAATGTGACCGTAAACGGTGAAAAAGCGACTTGGAAAACCACTACAGAAAGTATTGGTTACCCACAATTGATTATTGAAAGTCCCTATCAGGAAAATTACAACATTCAAATCAGCTGGAAAGGAAACCCATTGGAGCAAGCTAAAGGACAACAAAGTTATGCCGCTGGAGATGTTATCCATCTTCAAACCTCAAATGCACGTATTATTGAGATATATGATCCGCAAGCTGCTTTGACTGAAATCCTGAAAACGGATACCCATTTGAAAGGAAAGCTAATCGCCAATGAGGACAAGAGCTTTTTTGTAAAATTGCAACAAGGCAATATGACTTGGTGGAGTCCTGTAGACTTGGCAACACATGCTAAAATCGAAGGCAAATCGATTGGTTTGGAGAAAAACACGCTTCTTTTTTCCCTAAAAAACAACACCCAAAAAACAATAGAAGGCCATTTGGTTTTCAATCCATCAGGGAAGGAGATTTTGCAAAAAGTAAACATCCCTAAGGATTCCGAAACGACTATCACTATTCCGTTAGACAATTTGGTTCCCGGCACCAATAGGTTACACCTAAAAACAACAAATGGAGAAACCCATGCCCTTTCATTTACCAACTGGGATATTCCGGCAAAAAAAGGACAACAATGGGAATTAGTTGCCCTTTCAGCAACTTTTAATGCTAAGGTGACGGATATTTTCAATCA
>JAKFCK010000455.1:0-14715 GCA_036676685.1 Chitinophagaceae bacterium
CAAAAGAGTATGCCAATATCGTTATCGTGGTTTCTGCCATCGCCATATTATATGGCGCCTTTGCTACCATGATGCAGAAGGATCTCAAATATATCAACGCTTATTCTTCCGTGAGCCATTGTGGATTTGTTTTCCTGGGGATAGGCATGCTCACAAAAACAGCCATGACCGGGGCAGTATTGCAAATGGTATCTCACGGGTTAATGACAGCACTTTTCTTTGCTGTGATCGGAATGATTTATGAACGCACACATACCAGGCAGGTAAAGGAAATGGGAGGTTTACTGAAAGTGATGCCTTTTGTTTCCACCGTATTATTCATTGTGGGGTTATGTTCACTCGGTTTGCCCGGGCTTAGCGGTTTTGTTGCAGAGATGACCATCTTTATTGGTTCGTGGGAGAACACGGGTGTATTTTACCGCATTGCCACCATCGTAGCCTGTATGTCCATTGTAGTGACCGCTGTATATATTTTAAGAGCGATTGGCCAGGTAGCTATGGGCCCGCTGAAAGCAGGGTATGAAAACCTGGGTGATGCCGCATGGAATGAAAAGTTGTCAGCCATTATTTTGGTTATCGGGATATTAGCCATTGGCCTGGCCCCGGAATGGTTAAATAACCTGGTAAGACCGGCTACAGAATTGATCATGCAAAAAATATCCGGGTAACAAAGGGATAAAATAAATCGAGATTGAATGAACGAGTTTTTTACATTAATGAAATCTGAGCTGCTGGTAACGGGCATCCTCTTTATCCTGTTATTTATCAAATTAGGCCATGGGATAAAAAATGAAAGCCAGTTATTGGTTATCCAGTTTTTGCTATTGATCAATGTTTTTGCGGGGTTCTTTTTGAACAGCGAAGGAAGCCTGTTTGATGGGATGTTTAATACCGATGGCTTAATTGCGCTACAAAAAAATATCCTCAACCTCGGTGTTTACCTCATATCCTTATTATTTGCGGGTTGGTTTAAGAAGAGTGAGCACATGCCTGAATTTTTTATGCTGTTGTTGTCTGCATTACTGGGCATGTTCTTCATGATATCGAGTGGCAACCTGTTGATATTTTTCCTTTCGCTGGAGATGGCCACCATCCCGGTTGCAGCCATGGCGAATTTTGACCTTGAGAAAAGAGTGTCTTCAGAGGCTGCCATGAAGATGATCCTGTCTTCTGCATTTTCTTCAGGTATTTTATTGTTTGGTATTTCACTTGTTTACGGCGTCACTGGTACGATCAGTTTTGCAGAAATGCCCGCGCTCCTGGATAGCAGTCCATTGATTATAATGGCATTTGTATTTTTATTTACCGCATTTGCATTTAAACTGTCTATTGTTCCTTTTCATTTATGGACGGCGGATGTGTATGAAGGGGCGCCTTTTGCAGCCACGTCATTCTTGTCCGTCATCTCCAAAGGGGCTGTGGCATTCATATTCATGGCTACATTATACAAAGTATTTCAACCTATGCAGGATGTGTGGTACAACATGATCATGTTATTGTCAATTGTAACTATGATTGTTGGAAACCTCTTTGCATTGCGGCAACAGAATATAAAAAGGTTCCTTGCTTTTTCTTCCATCGCGCAGGTTGGTTTCATCCTTGTGGGGATGAGCAGCAATTCATCTGCCGGCACATCTTCTGTTGTTTATTTTATCCTGATCTACACTTTTTCTAACCTTGCAGCATTTGGGGTTGCTGCAGCCATAGCCGATCAAACAGGGAAAGAGAAAATTGATGATTATAAAGGTTTGTACCGGACAAATCCATTTTTGAGCTGGGTGCTGGCCCTTTCATTATTCTCGCTGGCGGGTATACCACCAACAGCTGGATTTTTTGGTAAATTATTTTTGATCACTGCCGGGGCATCTAAGGGAAATTATATATTCATTACCCTAGCGGCATTAAACATGATCGTCTCATTATTTTATTACCTTAAAGTAGTAAGAGCAGTATTCATGGATAAAAACGAACAACCCATCGAGAAAATTCAAACTGGTCCTTCGACTAAATTAGCTTTAATTATTTGTGCAGCAGGTATCGTGTTTGTAGGTTTGTTGAGCTGGGTCTACGATTATATACAAGCACTTAGCTAGTTAGGTCGAATGCCAGGGAATTTATGATGAATGCTAAATGTTGAATTTTAAATGTAAATCAGGTTGTTCCATTTGAAATTTATAATTCAAAAACAAAAATAATAAAAGTAATGCCGATAAATAAGAACCACGAATTCGAGGAGCTGGATGGCGTTAAATGTGGTATAGTGGAAAAGAATGTGACTGCCGAACGTGCAGACTTTTTAAAGAAACTCCTGGAATACAACAAATTTACGGTGGTGATTGTGCCTTCCCCACCGGCAAAAGTTGCTGCAGTACCTGTTGTTAAAACAGAAGAAGGTACTGAGATTCCCGCCACACCTGCACCGGAAGTCAAATCTCCCGAAACATTTACCGTGGGTGTTACTGATTATACTTTTAACCCAATCAATGCTATCTTTGGCAGACTGCTGCACACACCCGACGGGCACATAGTTACCCAGGCATACTGGCATCAGAAAGATCAGGTGAGCCACGATGAAATTCCGTACTACGAGAATAAAAGTTTAAAATAAAAAAGGTCTATGAAATCTGACAAACGCAGTATCATCATTGCATTCGTGCTATTGGCGATTTCATTGGGAAATTATGCCAGGTTAGATGGTACTGAAAATATCAGGCCTATTCATATCCTTACCCTTGTGACAATGGGCATCGCCATCGGCATTATGCTGGTCCATATTTTTAATATCATCCGGAAAAAGAAAGCTGAATAACTTTTGCGGCATTTATCGCTGGCTTCCTAATATCTTAATATAGTTAGCCCTTTCATAGGCGGTAGGATCTGCAATATGTTGTTGGCTCATCGCCCCTTTAAAAGAATCGATGCTGTCAAATTCCCTGCTCAGCATCCATGCTTCCAGTTCCTTGTTCATTGTTTGTAAATAACTGATGCCATTTTTATACAAGGCAGAGGCTGTCATTGCTATATCAGCTCCCGCGAGGAGATATTTAATTACTTCCACGGAACTTTGAACACCTGTTGTGGCTGCCAGGGAGACGGGCACGCGGCCGTATAACATGGCTATCCACAGCAGGGGAAGCCTGATCTCGTTTGTCTCGCTATACTGAAGGTTATGCAATAACGTTAATTTGTTGATATCAAAATCGGGTTGATAAAACCGGTTGAATAATACAAGTCCATTGGCACCATATTCCTGCATGCGTTTAGCTATATTACCCATTGCACTAAAATAAGGGTTGAGTTTAACTGCCACCGGTATCTTTACGGTTCTCTTTACTTCGTCTATTATATTTAAATAACGGTGCTCCACAGCCGAAGAAGATTGATGGACATCCCCCGGTATCAGGAAAATGTTTATCTCCAGGCCGTCTGCACCTGCCTCTTCCATCTGTTGTGCATAAAGGATCCATCCTTCACTGGTTATTCCATTTAAGCTGGCAATTACCGGAATGTCCACCTGTTCTTTTGCCTTGCGGATAATTTCCAGGTACTGGTCCGATCCCCTGTGGTATTCGTCAAGATCCGGGAAAAAATCCGTTGCTTCTGCAAACAGGTTACTGGTGCTGCTTACAATGGTTTCATACTGTGCCGCTTCCTTCTTTAGCTGTTCTTCAAATAACGAGAATAATACGACAGCTCCTGCACCTGCATCTTCCATCTGCACAATGTTATTTACTTCTTCGGATAAGGTACAGGCAGAAACCACTATTGGTGATTTCAGTTGTAATCCCATGTAGGTTGTACGTAAGTCCATAAAAGATAGATTTAGGTGCCAAAAATTACGTGATTGAGCACAAAGGTTATTGTGTCAATCACGGTAATTCGTGGCATATGTTAAGCAACCGGCACAAAGTCACTGGCCGCTTTAATGGCCATTTCTTCGTAATTTTTCCAGCGTAGGTTTACCATGTCCTGCGCAAGAGACATCAGTTCTTCTGCTTCCTCGGGGTTGGTCTGGGTTAATACTTTATAACGTAATTCCTTATACGCAAATTCTTTTAGCGGCATTACCGGCCGGGTAGAATCGAGTATAAATGGATTTAATTTTTTCTTTCTCAATACAGGATTGTAGCGCATGAGTGGCCAATAGCCGCTTGCCACGGCATTGTTCTGCTGTGTGAGGCCGTCTTTAAGATCGTAGCCATGTGCTATGCAATGGCTGTAAGCGAGAATAAGTGAAGGGCCGTCGTAGGCCTGGGCTTCTCTCATTGCCAGCATAGCCTGCTGTGGATTGGCACCAAATGCAATTTTGGCTACATAAACATTACCATAGGAAACGGCCTGCATGGCAAGGTCCTTTTTGCCCCCGCGCTTACCGGCAGACGCAAATTTTGCCGAGGCTGCCGTAGGAGTTGATTTGGAACTTTGGCCCCCGGTGTTGCTGTACACTTCGGTATCCAACACGAGAATATTTATGTTCTTGCCACTTGCCAATGCATGGTCCAGTCCTCCGTATCCAATATCATATGCCCAGCCATCGCCGCCAACCAGCCACACGCTGCGATGTACCAGTTGTTCACAAACAGACAGCAGGTGACGGGCCGCTGCATCGGGGATGGCTTGTAATTTTTCTTTTAATTCATAAACCCGTTTACGTTGGGTCGCTATTTCAGATTCCTGCAATTGCGGAGCGTTTAAAATTTCCTCAACAAATGACTCACCAAGTTTTGGAGCCAGTTGTTTCAATAAACGGTCGGCCATAGCGAGTTGGTGATCTGCAGTCATACGCATGCCCAGACCGAACTCTGCATTATCCTCAAATAGGGAGTTGGACCAGGCAGGCCCTTGCCCTGCGGCATTTTGGCTCCAGGGAGTCGTAGGCAGGTTACCACCGTATATGGAAGAGCAGCCTGTAGCATTGGCTATGAGTAAACGATCGCCAAATAGTTGTGATAATAATTTCAAATAAGGTGTTTCGCCACAACCTGCACAGGCCCCGGAAAACTCGAACAGTGGTTCCAAGAATTGGGCCCCATGTACTGTTGAAAAATTAATTTCTGAACGGTTGTTCCAGGGAAGGTCTTCAAAGAATGTGATATGCTGTTTCGCTTTTTCCAGCACCGGTTCTTTTTCTGCCATATTAATGGCTTTCAGGGATCGGTCTAATGGATTTATGGCAGGGCACACTTCCACGCATAAATTACAGCCGGTGCAATCTTCTGCATACACCTGTAAAGTATACTTTGTTTCAGGGAAACCTCTTGAATTAATGGGTGCAGAAGGGAATCCGTCGGGAGCTTTCTTTAGGAATCCCTCGTTATAAAATTTAGCCCTTATCACGCTGTGCGGGCAAACAAATGCGCAGTTCCCACATTGTATACAAACATCCGGTTCCCAAACCGGCACCTGGTCGGAAATATTCCGTTTCTCCCATTTGGTAGTACCGCTTGGGTAAGTGCCATCCACTGACATTTTGCTCACGGGTATCTCGTCTCCATGGCCTGCCATCATCATTGCTGTCACATCCTGCACAAAAGCAGGGGCGTTCACAGAAACTACAGACAACATTTCAGAAATGGAAGAAGCAGTTGCCGGCACCGTCACTTCATATAAATGCTCCAGTGTAGCGTCAACGGCTTTAAAGTTTTGTTCAACGATCGCCTTACCTTTTTTAGAATATGTTTTTTCTATCGCATATTTTATTTGCTTAATGGCATCTTCTTTGGGTAACACACCACTTAAAGCGAAAAAGCAGGTTTGCATGATGGTGTTTATCCTGCCATTCATGCCCGTGTCCCTGGCTACCGTAGTTGCGTCAATGATATAAAATAATAATTTTTTATCGATGATCTCTTTTTGCACGCTGCCAGGCAGCTGATCCCATACTTCCTCTTTGGAATAAGGGCTATTTAATAAAAAGGTTCCACAAGGTTTTATGAGGTTCAGCATTTCCACCTTTTCTGTAAAGTTGAATTGGTGACAGGCTATAAAATCAGACCGGGTGATAAGGTAAGGCGCTTTAATGGGGTGAGGCCCGAAACGTAAGTGCGACACCGTCCGGGCACCTGATTTTTTGGAGTCATACACAAAATAACCTTGTGCAAAAAGCGCTGTGTTTTCCCCGATTATTTTTATACTGTTTTTATTGGCGCCCACGGTACCATCAGCACCGAGGCCGAAGAATAGTGCCTGCCGCCATTCGGATTCATCCAGGGAAAAATTTTCATCATAATCCAGGCTGGTATGCGTAACATCATCTTTGATACCGATGGTAAAATGATTTTTATTTTGAAGGTCTTTTTCTTTCAATAATTCATCATAAACACCCTTCACCATTGCGGGAGTAAATTCTTTGGACGAAAGGCCATAACGTCCGCCTATAACATTGGGTAGTTTAGATAGTTTTCCTTTTTGCAACCCTTCTACCAGGGCTGCAAGTACATCCTGGTACAATGGTTCCCCTGTTGCGCCGGATTCTTTCGTTCTGTCTAATACCGCAATGGATTCAATAGTTTTTGGTAAGGAATCTAAAAAGTGTTGGGTGGAGAAAGGCCTGTATAGTCTCACCTGCACCACGCCGGTTTTCCTTCCTGCGGCATTTAACGCCTTCACGGTTTCGCTCACAGTTTCACAACCCGAACCCATGATAATAGTTACATGTTTTGCATCAGGGGCGCCGCTGTATTCAAACAGTTCATATTTTCTGCCTGTCATCTGTTCAAAAGCTCTCATCATTTCGTGAACAATGATGGGGGTGTTATCGTAAAAAAGGTTGACGGTTTCGCGGCCCTGGAAATAAACATCGGGATTTTGTGCCGTACCCCTGATAAATGGATGATCCGGGTTTAAGGCTCTTTTGCGGTGCGCAAAAATATATTCATCGGGGATCATTTGCCTGATCTGGTCATCCGTGAGCAGTTCCAGTTTATTCACTTCGTGGGAAGTACGGAAGCCATCAAAAAAATGCATGAAGGGTATGCGGGACCTGAGCGTAGCTGCCTGTGCTATCAGAGCAAAATCATGTGCTTCCTGCACACTTGCAGAGCCGAGAATGGCAAAACCTGTTGTTCTTGCAGCCATTACATCCTGGTGATCACCAAAAATGGATAAGCCCTGGGCTGCCAGTGACCGTGCTGCTATATGAAAAACTGTCGCGGTTAATTCTCCGGCGATTTTGTACATATTCGGCAGCATCAGCATCAATCCCTGCGATGCTGTGAAAGTTGTGGTGAGCGCTCCTGTTTGTAAAGCACCGTGAACTGTACCCGCTGCACCACCTTCGCTTTGCATTTCAATTACATC
Organism: Chitinophagaceae bacterium; assembly: GCA_036676685.1. GTDB lineage: Bacteria > Bacteroidota > Bacteroidia > Chitinophagales > Chitinophagaceae > Ferruginibacter. The sequence continues at coordinate 7,300 of JAKFCK010000455.1, forward strand.
CGGAACGCTGCCCCAGATATTTTTAATTCCTTTTGCACTCCATTCATCGGCCAGTTCGGCCATGGTGGAGGAAGGCGTGATAGGATAGATGGCGCAAACTTCATTCACACGATAAGCCACGTACGCAGCGGCTTCATTTCCATCTATTGTGGCTACAAGTTTATTTTTAACTGGCATGTGTAGTGGCTTTAGCGGGTTCAGGAATCATTTCTATTGCATGGCAGGGGCATTGCTCGTAGCAGACCGCGCAACCTGTACATGCGTCATAGTTGAATTTATAACGGTTACCCTTACCCAGTTTTATGATGGCATCTTCCGGGCATGCAGCAAAACAGCCATCGCACTCAAAACAATTGCCACAACTCAGGCAGCGCTGTGATTCATAGCGGGCTTCTATTTCGGATAACCCTCCTATCACTTCATCAAAACTTTTTACGGCAACTTCCGGGATCAGTTTATCCTGTTCTCTTTGTGGGGCCTCCGTTTTAAACCACATGTGCAATTTCCTGTAACCTGCTGTTGGATGTTTGTCCGGTTTTATAAATTTTTCATTATTCAGGTAGCTATCTATATAACGGGATGCTTTTTTACCCTGGCCAATGGCGATGGTGGCACTTCGGTTTTCACCCGGTAACATATCGCCTCCTGCAAAAATCCCTTCCTGCCCGGTCATGCGCTGCGCATCTATAATAATAGCACCGTCCTCATTAAAAACCAATTCGGTTAATGGCCGTAAAAAACCGGAATCCGTTTCCTGGCGGTTGGCCACGATGAGTACGTCTGCTTCCACAGTTTCAAACTCGTTGGTGCCGATGGCTTTTCCTTTTTCCACTTTCATTTTTTCCAGCGTCACCCGGTTCTTTTCTATACTCCGCACGCTTCGTAACAGTTGCACATCCACCCCTTCTGCCAATGCGTCTTCCGTTTCATAATCATAGGCCGGCATTAATTTTTTATCGCCGGGGAAATAAACAACGGCTTCGGAACCAAAACGCATGATGGTCCTGGCCAGGTATAAGGCCAGCTTGCCGCCACCATATACCATCACTTTCTTTTTTATGTAGGGGGATGAATTTGATTTAGTCTCATTAAAAAAAGAAAAGGCATCAGTTATATACACAGAGTCGTCATGCTCAAACTTTTCCTTATGGATCAGCTGCGCACCAATGCCGAGATAAACTGCATCAAAGTTTCCGTCTTCTTTTTCGGCGAGTACATCCTGCACTTTATAATTTAGGCGGATCTTCACACCTGTTCTTTCAATACGATCTATTTCAAAACGCAGGATATCTTTTGGTAAACGATAATCCGGGATACCTGTCCACATTAATCCGCCGGCCTGGCCGGTGGACTCGAATACTTCTACCGTGTGCCCCCTGCGGGCAAGATGATAGGCCGCAGATAAGCCTGAAGGTCCGGCGCCGATAACAAGTACTCTTTTCCCCGTGGGCTGTGCTTTGAAGCGGATCGGCCAGTTTTGCCTGATGGCTTCATCACCAATATATCGCTCGACCGCGTGTATATTTACTGTAGTATCAATATGTGTCCGGTTACAGCCCGTTTCACAGGGCTTCACACAGATCCGGCCCATGATGGCGGGAAAGGGATTGTCTTCAACAAGGGTCTGAAAAGCTTCAAAATAATCACCTGCCTGCGCATGAGCCATCCAGCCCTGGATATTTTCGCCCGCGGGGCAGGCACTATTGCATGGCGGCATGAAATCTACGTAAACAGGCCGGCGGTTCCTTAGCGGGCCGGTACCTTCCGCATGGCCCGTGAGGTCAGCCGGTTTTGTGATGTCGGGATTAGACATTATGATAATTTAACGATGGTAAATTAATCACCTAAATTATGCGGAAGGTTTATGTTTTGCATTGATTTAGTTCATCAGGGAGGGTGATTTATATCATATGCAATGGAAATAAACAGCTATAGGGAGGCAGCAATCAGCCCATTTCAGAGGGGAACAAACAGGCTGGACTAAATTGTTTTACCCGGACTGCTAAAACAAAAAAGCCAACACATCAGTGTTGGCTAAAATTTGTTGTACGTTTTTTTTAAAAATTATATCCCACGCTTGCTCCTGCAAATGGCTGGATATACCCGCTGGCGAAGAGGGGTGTAAAGCCGATGCGCCATGAGAACCCCCCGTCTTTGGGTTGCCTGCGGTACATGAAGGAAGCTGTTCCAAATATAGAACTGACGTCATCTTCATAAAAATCCAATAGTTCTATTTTCTTCCCGATAAAAGTGGCGCCGGCACCTACTTCAAAAGTATGTACGGAGGCGGGTTTGCCGAATATATAGTTTAGCTGGATCGGGAAAGTCACTACAGATCTTCGGTCGTAATCAATATTTCCATTGTTGTATTCATAGGTATCACCACTCACAAAGCCCAACCCGATCCTGCCACCCAGTCCAAGGTGGGATTTGGTAAAGCGCCTGTCAATATTTGCGGAGAATATAATGCCCGGGCCTCCCAACTCAGCATAGAAACTTGTTTGCCCTGGAATTTTCGAAGTCGTACTTTCCTGGGCCATTACTACACCGGAGGTAAATAAAAAGGAGATAAGTAATACTACTTTCATAAGTTCAATTAATTTAAGGATGAATAAAGGTTTAAGGTTTAATGAGTGAGTCCGGATTATTTGTGCTGCACGCCTTAATGTTAATTTAATCGTGCAACTTTTAACAGGTAGGTTTTTATGTGGTGCTTTTTTATGGAGATAGCATATTATGTAAAAAGAAACCATCCCAAGGTTCCTTTTGGAATTAATGAGCCTTTAGCTGATCTTCTCCATCACCAATTTCTTCACATCACTCAAGGCGATCCTTTCCTGGCGCATATCATCCCTGTAACGGATGGTTACCGTGTTATCTTCTTTGGTCTGGTGATCAATGGTTACGCAAAATGGGGTACCGGCGGCATCCATTCTCCGATAACGTTTGCCGATTGCATCTTTCTCTTCATAAAAACACATAAAACTACCTTTGCACTCGTTCATTAATTCCTTTGCGATCTCGGGTAGGCTATCTTTTTTTAGCAACGGCAGGATAGCCAGTTTGGTAGGAGCAATTTTTGCCGGGATACGCAATACAACACGGCTGTCTTCCGTACCATCTTCTTTAGTCCATTTTTCTTCCGCATATGCAAGGCTGATAACTGTAAGGAATAAACGATCAAGGCCTACGGATGTTTCTACAACGAAAGGAGTGTAGTTGCCATACGGTTTTCCTTCGTCGTTCAGATCATTGTCGAAGTATTGTATTTTCTTCTTGCTGTATTTGGCATGCTGCGTAAGATCAAAATCGGTGCGGCTATGGATTCCTTCCAGTTCCTTCCAGCCAAACGGGAATTCAAATTCTATATCCAGCGCTGCGTCTGCATAATGCGCCAGCTTTACGTGATCATGGTAACGTAATTTTTCTGCCGGGATACCAATACTTTCGTGCCATGCTTTTCTTGTTTCTTTCCAGTAGTTATACCATTCCATTTGTGTGCCGGGGCGAACAAAAAACTGCATTTCCATTTGTTCAAATTCCCGCATGCGAAAGATGAATTGCCTGGCGACGATCTCATTCCGGAAAGCTTTACCGGTTTGTGCAATACCAAAAGGTATTTTCATGCGCCCGGTCTTTTGCACATTTAAAAAGTTTACAAAAATTCCCTGTGCGGTTTCGGGACGGAGATAGATGGTATCACTTTCTTCTGCCACACTTCCAATCTGTGTGCTGAACATCAGGTTAAATTGGCGTACTTCTGTCCAGTTACAGGTTTTGCTGATAGCACATTTTATTTTGTGTTCTTCGATCAAATTTTTTAAGCCTGCCATATTATCGGCTGCTAATAACTTATCCATCTCAGCCAGTAAGTTATCTGCCGATTGCTTATTGCCCATTGCCAGTTGTTCTTCTGCAAAACCTTCTATCAAATGATCCACCCTGTAACGTTTGTTGCTGTCTTTGTTGTCAATCATCGGGTCGCTGAAATTATCTACGTGGCCGCTGGCTTTCCATACGGTAGGATGCATAAATATAGCGGCATCTATACCCACAATATTTTCCTGGAGCTGGGTCATACTTTTCCACCATTCATCCCTCAGGTTTTTTTTGAGCTGAGCGCCCAGCTGGCCATAATCATAAACCGCCGCCAGCCCGTCGTATATTTCTGATGACTGGAAAATATAACCGTATTCTTTACAATGGGAGATCAGCTCCTGGAAATTGTTTGCTTCGTTTGCCATGGGCGCAAAGATAGGAGATTAGGGTTTTTAACACAAGGAGGGGTTTTAATTGGCTGCTGCCTGCACAAATTCAATAGCCGACGGTCTGGAAGCTGCGGTCGGCGTCGGTATCCCGGTCATTCCTTCTCAACCCGACAGCGGTTATTAGAAGAAAGAAAAAAACCACCAGCTTGACGCTGGTGGTTTATGATTTATAAGTGCTTTTCAAAATTATACCACTCTTTAAAATGGTCAGATAGTTTGAAATAATTCACACTTCCAAGGTCACCTTTAAGAGATTTAGGGGTTTTAACTACAACCCAAACTGTTCCCGCAATTCAAACATTTGTAACATGTGCCGCTGCGTACAGTGATATGCCCACATACATTACATGCAGGCGCATCGCTTTGCATATTTTTTGCAGCAGCGTTAGAAGCACTCATGCTCATCGTAGAAGATTTGGCCGCATAACTTGCTTTATATGGTTTTACTTCTGCTTTTACCGGCTGGGCAGTTCCACCGAGTACCCTCACCTCACTCAGGTCTTGTTTCCTGTCGCCAATCGTAGGAGACTCCAGGTCCCATACATCGTTACCCAGGTTTTGCACTTCGGGTTTGTCCAGCACATGAACTAAGTCATTCCTGCCCAGGTATTCATATGCCAGTGAGCGGAACATGAAGTCAATGATAGAAGTGGTTGTTTTAATATTTGGATGATCAACCATACCGGCCGGCTCGAAGCGGGTAAAGACAAATTTCTCAACATACTCCTCCAACGGCACACCATACTGCAGACCAATGGAAATTGCGATGGCAAAACAATTCAGCATACTCCGCATTGTTGCCCCTTCTTTGGCCATATCGATAAAGATCTCTCCTAATGTACCGTCATTGTATTCGCCGGTGCGCAGGAACAATGCCTGCCCGTTTATTTTTGCTTTTTGCGTAAAACCCCTGCGTTTTGGAGGAAGGGCCCTGCGCTCCACTATCATCGCCAGTTGGCGTTTTAATGATGTATCGGCGCTGTTCTGTACACGTTTATTCATTTCTTCCAACAGGTCTTCAATGGTCAGCTTAGACATATCTACCATGGCAGATAGTGATTCGGCAGCCGGTTGTGTTTCTTCGGTGGTTTCCTCTTCGGTCTTTTTCTTTTTATCTGATTTATTACTTAAAGGCTGGCTCATTTTGCTGCCATCACGGTAAAGTGCACACGCTTTTAAACCCAATTCCCAGCTTAACCTGTATGAGTCCGCGATTTCTTCGATCGCCGCTTCATTTGGAAGGTTGATGGTTTTACTGATAGCCCCACTCAGGAAAGGTTGCGCTGCTGCCATCATGCGGATATGCCCGTGTGCATGGATATAACGTTCGCCCAACTGGCCACATTTATTGGCGCAGTCAAAAACGGAAAGATGTTCATCTTTCAAGTAGGGTGCACCCTCAACCGTCATTGTACCACATACATAGATGTTTGCAGCTTCAATTTGCTCTTCATTGAAACCCAAAGCTTCCAGCAGGCTCCATCCAAAGTCATTATATTGTTCAGGGCTAAAACCGAGTCTTTGTAAGCAGGCTTCACCAAGAGTGTATACGTTGAAAACAAAACCAATTTCAAAAGCACTACCCATAGCAGCATTCAGCTTTTCGATTTCGTTGGAAAGGAAGCCTTTTTCACTCAATGAAATTTCATTGATATGTGGGGCGCCGTTTAAAGTGGCATGACCTTTCGCGTAGTTGACTATTTCTTCCAGCTGGGATTCCGTGTATCCAAGATTTCTTAAAGCCTGCGGCACGCTCTGATTGATGATCTTGAAGTAACCACCACCACTTAATTTTTTAAATTTTACCAATGCAAAGTCAGGTTCTACGCCGGTGGTATCGCAGTCCATCACCAGGCCGATCGTTCCTGTAGGCGCTATTACCGTAGTTTGTGCATTTCGGTAGCCATATTTTTCACCTTGCTGCACGGCCGTATCCCAAACCCTTGTAGCGGCGCTTAGCAAATAATCCGGGCAATATTTAGCATTGATACCTTTTGGCTTTATTTCCAGTCCTTCGTATGCATCCATGGCATCGTAAGCAGCAGCACGATGGTTGCGCATTACACGGAGCATGTGTTCCCTGTTCAGGTTGTATTTGTCAAAGGCACCCAGGAAGGAAGCCATTTCTGCGGAAGTACTGTAGTCTACACCCGTCATAATAGCGGTAATGGCGCCGGCAATACCTCTGGCTTCTTCACTGTCATATGCTATACCGCTCACCATCAGCATAGAACCCAGGTTAGCATAACCAAGTCCAAGTGTTCTATAGTCATAAGACAACTGCGCTACCTCCTTACTAGGAAATTGCGCCATTAATACAGAGATCTCCAGCACAACTGTCCATAAGCGGCAGGTATGTTCAAAACCTGCAACATCAAAACTATTGTCCGATTCGTCAAAGAACTTACGGAGGTTTACCGAAGCAAGGTTACAGGCTGTATTATCCAGGAACATGTATTCACTGCAAGGGTTAGATGCTCTTATCGGTCCTCCTTCAGGGCAGGTATGCCATTCATTGATAGTAGAGTCAAACTGTGTTCCGGGGTCAGCACAGCGCCATGCAGCATAGTTGATCTGGTCCCAGAGACTTTTTGCTTTTACGGTCTTCATCGTACGGCCATCGCTCCTGGCTTTCAGTTCCCAGTCCCCGTTTTCATCCAAAGCCCTAAAGAAACTATTTGGTACCCGCACAGAGTTATTGCTGTTCTGGCCACTCACGGTCCTGTATGCCTCGCCTTCATAATCGCTTGGATAACCAGCGGCAATTAATGCGGCAACCTTTTTTTCTTCTTCTACTTTCCAATTCACAAATTCAACGATTTCTGGATGGTCCAGGTCAAGGCAAACCATTTTAGCAGCTCTCCTTGTAGTGCCCCCGCTTTTTATTGCCCCGGCTGCACGGTCACCAATCTTAAGGAAACTCATTAAACCACTGCTGGTTCCGCCACCACTTAATTTTTCATGTTCGCCCCTTATGCTGCTGTAGTTGGTGCCCACACCACTTCCGTATTTAAATATCCTTGCTTCCCTTACCCACAGGTCCATAATACCGCCATCGTTCACCAGGTCGTCTTCCACGCTTAAGATAAAACAGGCGTGAGGCTGGGGACGCTCATAGGCACTGGTTGATTTTTTTAGTAAGCCGTCC
>JAKFCK010000456.1:0-5137 GCA_036676685.1 Chitinophagaceae bacterium
TGCTAACATTTTTATACCTGGTTATGTCTCGTGCAGGTCCTATACTAATTATAGAAGATGATCAGGACGATCAGGAAATACTACAGGAAGCTTTTACGGAGCTAGGGGTTAGAAATAAACTTTTATTCTTTGATAAAACAAAACAGGCATTTGATTTTTTAAAAACTTCTTCTGAAAAGCCTTTTCTCATACTCAGTGATGTAAATCTGCCGCAGCAAACCGGGGTAGAGTTTAAAAGAGAGGTTGATAGTGATCCGCAGTTGCGGAAGAAAAGTATCCCTTTTGTTTTTTACTCCACTTCAGTGGCGCAAAAACTGGTGAACGAAGCTTATACCAAAATGACCGTGCAGGGGTTTTTTCAAAAAGCAAACAGCTACGAAGAAATCAAAAGCAACATTAAACTAATCCTCGACTACTGGTCCATCTGCCGGCATCCTAATGGAGAATAGTCTGATTTTTTGTGATTGCGGGCGGGAGTATGGTACAGTCAGGCTTTATGGTTTTATTTATTATGTAACTTTAATAAACACCAACGCATCAACTGTTATGGAAACGGAAGAGCCTTCATCCTGGAGGCATCGATTACACGAGATCATTTATGAATCTGACACTACAGCGGGAAAAGTTTTTGATACCACTTTGCTGGTACTTATCCTTTCCAGTATCGTGGTGGTGATCCTGGACAGCAGCAAAAGCTGGCACGGGGCATATGGTAATTTGTTTTTTATCCTAGAGTGGGGGTTTACCATCCTATTCACAATAGAATACATATTGAGGCTTATCTGCATAAAAAAGCCATGGCGTTATGTTTTCAGCTTTTTGGGATTGACAGACCTGCTGGCCATCATCCCTGGTTACCTCAGCCTGTTTTATGTTGGTGCACAATCGCTGTTGGTGTTGAGAGCACTACGCCTGATGCGGATATTCCGGATCTTCAAGTTATCCCATTACATGGCAGAAATGCAGTTTCTCGGGGTGGCGATAAGGGGAAGTTTGAGAAAGATCAGCATTTTTATGATGATCGTAGTTTTCCTTGTGGTGATTATGGGGTCAATAATGTACCTGGTAGAAGGTGGTGAAAATGGTTTCGAAAGTATCGGTGCCAGTATTTATTGGGCGATCGTTACGATCACCACAGTTGGTTATGGAGATATCTCGCCGGTAACCGGCCTGGGCAAGTTTGTGGCAAGTGTTATTATGCTGATGGGTTATGCGATCATTGCCGTTCCCACCGGTATTGTGACAACTGAAATGGCTGTCGCGATGAGAAAAAAGGAACAACAGCGGCAGGCCTGTCCCAGCTGTGGGCGTGAAGGGCACGATAACAATGCAAGGTTTTGTAAATTTTGCGGGGAAAAATTATGAAAATATTTACGCCGGTTGCAAAATAAAACCCAGGCATTTGTAGTTGACCCGTTATGAGACGGCATACTGTAAAATCTTTTTCATTTAACCTGCTGTACCTTGCAGCCGGTCGTATATGTTTTTTAATGATGGCCTGTGATGCATTGCCCGGAAAAATTTCCCTACATCAACCGAGAGTTATCCAGGTGCAACCTTTTAGGGGCCTGAAACAGGAAGAAGCCGCCTTAGTGGTTGCAGAATTAAAAAAAGTATATCCCTTCGTGGAGTTGTTGCCTGTAGCTGAGCTGCCGGGCTCAGCCTATATTCCGGCACGCAAACGTTACCAGGCAGATGCCATCCTGGAATACCTGGATGGGCAAACGAATGACAATGCAGTTACCATCGGGCTCACCCACAAAGATATCAGCACAACAAAAAATGGTAATAAAAACTGGGGTATCCTGGGCCTTGGGTTCCGCCCCGGTAAAGCCTGTGTTGCTTCCACATTCAGGCTCTCAAAAAAGAACGGGGCACGTCAGTTTTTTAAAGTAGCTGTTCATGAACTCGGACATACAGAAGGCCTTCCGCATTGTCCGGAAAAGTATTGTTTTATGCGGGATGCCGGGGGTGGTAACCCCCTGGAAGAAGAAAAACGATTTTGCGAAGATTGTTCAGGAGTGCTATTGGGAAAAGGATGGGTATTATAATACTGATTTTCCCATTTAAGAACACTGTGCGGGTGACGATTTTGGTTTGTGGAATATTATATAGAACGTGTGAAGCAAACTTATCCTGCCCGGCCTTCCGTAAAAGCAACGCTTTCAATCCACCCTTTCACATGTTCCCGGCTTCTGTCCATTTTTTTGGCAAGGCGATCCAATAACTCTTCCTCCTTTCCTGGCGTATAGTCAAGGTCCTTATCAGTAAGAAGGGGTTCGGATTCAAGCAGTTTTTCTTTGACTTCGTCCCATGGAAGATTTATATTTAATGAAGTTGTCATGCCTGTGCAATTAATATTTTTTTGAACTTTGATTTTCCCCGAGTTGGGGCATTTTACTTCAACAGGACCTGTTAATTATCCTGTTGAAGTGAAAATGACCGCTTGTTTAATTAGTGGGCGATTCCTGCGCAGCTAAATTATTCTTAAGATAAAAGGCATCCCTGTGTTCTTTAAATTCTGTCATCAGGTTGTTCACGATCTCGATTCCCGAGTCCACTTCCCCGTGCACATCCGGCAACCGCTCGTCCAGCAACTGTACGCCCAGGTTAATATTATCCGCTTCTATCTGCGCGATTTTTTTCAAAACAGCCGTCTGGCTGTTGTGCAGATCTTCTAACTCCCGCAGGATCTTATCCATCAGGTTCAATTCTTGCATTTTGTCCATTGTAAATTTTGTATTTGGTTCTAATGATACCGGACAACAACAATCATGCGGGAATTTTTCATACCCCCAAAATCTCCATTACTCTCGCCTCCAGGGAAATCCGGCGATAGCATAAATAAGACCCAAAAGACTTTGATTTAATTGCTCTTGTAGGTAATTTGTCAACCTTAAAGTGTATTCTTAAACTTAAAAATGCGATTATGCCAAAGTATGTTATTGAAAGAGAAATCCCCGGTGCAGGTAAATTAAACGCCGCCGAATTGAAAAACATTTCCCAGACCTCCTGCAATGTATTGAGAGAAATGGGGCCGGAAATTATCTGGCAACACAGTTATGTGGCGGCCGATAAGATCTATTGTGTGTACATTGCGCCGAACGAAGAAGTGATCAGGGAACATGCCACACGGGGCGGCTTTCCTGCCAACAGTGTAATGAAAGTTTCCTCCATCATTGACCCTTCCACTGCTGAATAAATTGAAACGGAATCGGGCTGCTGTATGGAGTACACACGGTTAACGGATCAGTTTTTCCTTTCATCAAATGCCTGGAAACTATAGCCGGCGGCGCATAATTGAACATTGGCCTATAAAAACCGCCATTAATATTCCTGTGGCGATCTGCAAAAGAAACACAATGTATGAAGCCCGGCTTCGTAAATACCTGAAGCCATATCATAAATGCGGGCTCTACCGGAAAAATAACTTCCCGCAAACCTCCACCGGTGAGTGAAGGCTTGCGTTTTGGTTATTTGTATGAAGGAGCCTATTCTTTCAGGAATTTTATTTTGTTCAAAATGTTTTGGGCAACTTTTTTACCCTGGAGCAGGCTTTTGTCCTGTGTTTCCACGTAGTGCAGTCTGCCATAAACCCTGCTGTCTGATTCCTCCGTACTTAACTCAGTAAATGTATTAAAGTGCCTGGGTGTGTAGCCGAGATAGTCATAGGTATGAAGTGTGACTCAGAAGTTCTCTCCAAAACTATTGCTCATCATCGTAAGGATTGCGCCGTTTGATGTAGCGTGCCCGGACGGGAATTCCGGATGGTTGGGCGTGGGAATATAAGTATTCCATGTTGGTTTGATATATGCCCGGATATAGGTGATCGGTCGCATCACGTTGAATATGTATTTGTTCCTGAAGTGCACGAGGGTGACATCGTGCGTTGCCAAACCTACTTTCGCATAAGTAAGGGCTGCCTCGTCCAGCGAAGGATTCGCTATCCTTAAAGCCTCCTGCAGGCACCACACAAAACCTCCGCCCGCACCATAGCCAGGGTTATCCTTAAAATAATCCGCCATAGCCTCCTGATCCGCAGTTAACGTAAGTGATGCATCATATACTCTTTTTACCATGGCATAATAGGCAGAAGAAGGGTCTGTGGAGAATGGGGGAGGTGGCGCCAATTCCGTACCCGCATCAGAGCCTGGCACCATCAACCTCCTTTGAGACATATAGGACTAATCGGAGGGGTAGGTGCAGTGGGAACCCAAAGACCAAAACCAACAGGAGCAACATAAGGCGGATTTACATTGGCTGAACCATCAGTGGCAGCCCAGTTGGCCACCCGTGTTGCCACTTCTTTTCCGAATGCAACAGAGCGTTCTAATGTAGCTGCATCCACATCTGTGGCATAATTTACTTTTAAACTATTTTCCAGGTCGTTCATTGCGGTTTTGTTGGCAGTTGCACACCGCCCAGGGTTTGAAAAATAAGTAACGGCCAATAAGTTAAAGGTTCAATAATTTATCTTTTAAAAAAAGGACTTGTGTTTAGATGCTGTACTTTTAAGAAAAATCTATCATGAAGAATTTTTTGGCTCTTGCACTTTGTGTGGCTGCATTGTCTTTCACTACCTGGCAGCCCGACTTTCAAAAGGCGAGAAAACAGGCCAAACAAAACCACCAGCTTATCCTGCTCAATTTTTCCGGTTCGGACTGGTGCGGTCCCTGTATCAGGATGAAAAAGGAAATATTTGAATCACCCGTTTTTTCTTCTTTCGCAGACAGTAACCTTGTTTTGGTTAACGCTGATTTTCCGCGCAGCAAAAAACACCAGCTTGGTAAAGCACAGCAGGAACAAAATGATAAACTGGCTGAAATTTACAACCCTTCCGGGAAATTTCCTTTAACGCTTTTAGTGGATGAAGAAGGAAAAGTACTTAAGTCATGGGATGGATTGCCCGACGAAAATGACATTGTTTTTACCAGTACCATAAAAAAAATTATGGATGCCCGTCACCAGCAGTGATACAACACTATCCGATTTTAAAAGGAGCGAAAGGCTCATGGGTAACACATTCGAGATAACCGTCGTGGGCGCTGAAAAGGTATGGGCAGATGAAAAAATCGATCTTGCAATCACAGAGATCAGGCGCATAGAAAAACTTCTCACAACTTTTGATAACAAAAGC
>JAKFCK010000457.1:0-10596 GCA_036676685.1 Chitinophagaceae bacterium
GTAAACCCGGATATCAAATGGGAAACAACTATTACCCGGAACCTCGGTTTAGATTTCTCGCTTTGGAAAAGCAAGCTCACCGGTTCTCTTGAATTATATCATAATTCAGTCCCGGGTCTGCTGGTACAATCCGCTATACCGTCACAAACCGGCTATACTTCCCAGATCAGGAACCAGGGGGAAACATCCAATCGTGGTGTGGAACTTACCCTGAATGCCGGCATCATCAACAAAAAGAATTTCACCCTCTCCGGTAATTTTAATATTGGTATCAACCGGGCGAGGATCGATGACCTTGGCGGTCCAACCACCCAGTCTTTTAACAGCAATTGGGCCGGTACCGACCTGAAATCAATTGATGATTACAGGTTAATTGTTGGCCAGACTGTTGGCCTGATGTATGGTTTTGTAAGCGATGGCATGTATACAACGGACGATTTTGAGTCCTTTGATCCCGTGACCAAAAAATATATTTTAAAACCAGGTATCCCCGACAATGCGGCTTTGCTAGGTGTAATCGGTGGCGCCCTTAACGGGAGTTCACAGATCAGGCCGGGTGTGCTTAAACTGAAGGACCTTAACGGTGATGGTTTTGTGACTGCAGACGACCGGCAGGTGATCGGGAGTGCGTTACCCGACTTCCAGGGAGGTTTTGGTGTAAACGGTACTGCATTGGGTTTTGATTTCAGTGTCTTTTTTAATTACGTGGTAGGCAATGACGTGTACAACACCGGCAGAATTCAATACAATATGTTTTACAGGAATACTTTCGGAAACCTGCTGGGTACTATGAACTATGATAACCGGTTCAAATATATCGATGCATCCGGTAACCTTGTAAATGACCTGGCAGCCCTTAAGGAACTGAATAAAAATGCCACCATGTGGTCACCGCTTTCAAACGGCGGCGCTTCGCCGATCTTCCATTCCTACGCGGTGGAGGATGGTTCTTTCCTTCGTTGCAATAATATCACGATCGGGTATTCATTGCCAAAAGCGATTATTTCCAAAGTGAAAATGAGCCGCCTGAGGTTGTACGGTACCGTTACAAATGCTTTCCTGATCACCAATTATTCCGGTTACGATCCCGAAGTAAGCACAACGAGAAGCGGTTCTTTCACCCCGTTAACACCGGGCGTGGATTACTCCAGTTATCCTAAAAGCAGGACCTTCACGATCGGTGCCAACGTAGGTTTTTAATCAATGGTCAAATTTTAAAAATACAGTAAGATGAAAAGCAATATAAATTTAGTGGCTCTTTTAGTTTCGCTTTTTTTGGTCTCCTGCGAAAAAGTTTTGCAGCCCGACACCCCTTCCTCCTTTACGCAGGAATATATCTTTAGCACGGAGGCCGATGCTAAAAAGGCCGTCAACAGTGTGTATTCCCTCTTCAATGCAGATGCTTTCACCTCCAGGGTTTCCAACAACTATGCCTGCAACAATGATATAGAGGCAGGTGGCGTGGCCACCGGCCCGGATGGAGGTCGTCGTGATATCTGGTCATTTGAAGCCACCTCTTCCAACAGTGAAACACTGGTGGTATGGAACCAGGCTTATAACGCGATCAATAAAGCGAATGAATGTATAGAAGGTATCGAGTCCAGCGCCATAGGCAACACCCCAGGAATGAAGCAGCTGAAAGGGGAAGTTAAAGTACTTCGTGCTTATTGGTATTACCTGTTGGTAAACCATTGGGGCGATGTGCCTTTCAAGGTAAAAGCCACAGTTTCCGGTGATAATTATTACCTGTCCAAAACAGGAAGGGATACCATATTGTCTTTCCTCATCCATGACCTGATCACCGCAGAGCCGGATATGTTATGGGCGGATCAGTTGGATTATGGCACGGAAAGGATCAACAAAGAATTTGCCCAGGGTTTTATTGCGCGTTTATCGCTTATGCGTGGTGGTTATTGGCTTTATCCTGACCTGCAGATGAGAAGGAAAGAAGATTATCGAAAATATTACGATACCGCAAACGCCTATTGCAGGAAACTACTGGAAACAAAACCGCACACACTGAGTCCGTTTGCAAAAGTTTTCGAGAATATCAATAAATCAATTAAAGTTACCAACGACGATGTATTGTACGAGGTTGCATTCGCACCCGGTGCAGGCGATGTGGGATGGAACGGTGGTGTCAGTGTTACTGGCGGCACCCATAACTTCGGGGCAGGAGGTGGTACCCTTTTGCTCACACCTACTTATTACTACTCTTTTGATACGACGGATCTTCGTTTGGAAGCCACCTGTTCGCTGGTTTCTTACGACGCCAATTTATTGCAGCAGCCGGTAGCTGTTACCGGAATCGGGATTGCCAAATGGAACCGTTTACTAAGGGTCGGTAATCTTGGCCCGTCCACGGCAAAGGGAACGGGTATCAACTGGCCGCTGATGCGCTACGCAGATGTATTACTGATGCTCGCGGAAACAGAAAACGAAATAAACGGTCCTACTTCCATTGCCAGGGATGCACTAAAACTTATCCGCCAGCGTGCATTCCCACCCAGTTTATGGTCGACTAAGGTGGACGCCTACATCAATTCGGTATCCACTTCCAAAGAGGAATTTTTCACCGCTATCGTGAATGAAAGGGCCTGGGAGTTTGGCGGGGAGTTCCTGCGTAAGTATGACCTGGCACGCTGGAACCTTTACGGCAAAAAAGTAGCCGAAACGGTGAATACCCTTTCCCAGATGGGTGCAGACGCCGTAGCCGGTGTGGGTACTTATGCGCACCTCGCAGACTATCTCTATTACAAAAGGAATGCAGACGGTACCATCAGTTTTATGAGCAAATACTTCAAGGTAACGCCTCCTCCCTTCCTAAACCCTACAACCGGCTACATCCGCGTGAACTGGTTACGGAATTTATGGAACACAACGACCAATACCCCGGCCAGTTATGTACTGGTAAACTGGAGGGGATACCAGGATCTTTCGGGCAATTCACCGGTGAGGTATATATTACCGATCCATGGTTCAGTTATTTCCAATAGTCTTGGCACGCTGGCCAATGACGGGTATGGTTTTTAAATGATAAACATTAGTTCAACAAGTCACGATATGAAAAAGAAAAATATTGCCATCATCTTATTTGCCCTGGTAGTCATTGTTGCTGCCTGTAAAAAAGAAACTGACATAGAAACCGTCCGGTTTTTCAGACCTGTAAGTGGCGCTGCACTTGTGGCAGATTCCAATGCGATCCTGGCCAGTTGGTTAAAGATCCAGGGTGCCGCGTCTTATACGGTACAGGTGAGCCGCGATACCTTTCGTACGATTGATGCCACTATGGATGTAGTGGATACCGGCATGGCACTGATCCCCAACCTGCAGTGGGACAAATTTTACCAGGTACAGGTAAAAGCGAATGCCCCGGATACAGCCTACAGTTCGCGCTGGTCTTACCTTGGAGAGATCAGGACACCCAGGTTTCCAACTATTCTAAACACGCCGGTCACAGGCGACATTACGGAAAATGCGGTTAGGGTAACCTGGACCACAGGCGGAGCAGCAGTGACCTCTATAAAAATCTTAAAAGCTTCTGACAGTTCCGTGGTAACCACCGTAACGCTTAACGCAGCGGATGTGGCCAGCCAGTTGAAGATCATCACGGCACTGGAAAACTCTACGGGCTATATTATCTTCCTGTATAGCGGGGCAACAGTAAGAGGCTGGGCAAATTTTTCAACCAAAGCACCTTTCTCAGGAATTCTTATTAACCTGACCGGTATCAGCGGAAGGCCGTCTGTACTTTCAGACACGATTCCGCTTATTCCATCGGGAAGCACTGTTATTCTAAAACGTGGGGAAACCTACACCATCGCTTCCTCGCTGAACATCAGTAAAACGATCAGTATTGTGAGTGGGACTGACCTGGCTGTGCCTGCCCAGGCCACGATTTCTTTGCCTTCCAACTTTAATGTGAGCTCTGGCAGTGCAATAGATTCCATAATTTTTAACGACGTCACGTTAAGGGGTACCGATTATGCCTCCAAATATATTTTCAACATCAACACCGCCTGTAATATCGGCAAATTGGCTTTTATCGGTTGTAAAGCCGAAATATTCCGGGGGATGGTAAGGCTGCAATCCCAGCCCGCCTTCATCGGCAATTTCCTGGTAGATAATTGTATCATCGATAGCCTGGCCGGTTATGGTATTCTTACGGTGGATGTAAATACGGCCAAGGCCGATAATATCACTATCAGGAACAGCAGCATATATAAAGCTGAAAAAATAATCGTCAGCAAAAATAACTCCACCTCCGTAACCATAGAAAGTTGCACCGTCAATGAAGCGCCCCAGGGCGGTGGCAGTAGTTATTACGTAGATTATAACACCTCTGCCAGCAATACCGTAAGCAATGGCATCACGATCAATAACTCCATATTCGGTGTGGGCAAGATCACTGCAACCGGTCAAACGGTAAGGGGTATACGAACGAATGCAGCAACAGGTATTAATACTTCCAATAATTACAGGACATCCGACCAGGTTAGCGCCGGTAACGATATACCGGGTATTGTTACTTATACCCGGCCTGCCATACAGCTTTGGCAGGATCCTGTAAATGGGGACTTTAAAATAATTGACCTCAGCTTCCCCGGTAAAGCTAATTCCGGCGATCCCAGGTGGCGACTTTGATCAAACGAACAGTGAAAGGTGCAGCAGGATTGCTGTACCTTTTTCTTTTAAATGAACGCCGCCTCCCGTATAGGTATAGTGCAGGTGATGTGACGGGATAGTTTCCGATAAAAGCGGGTATCTGCTCAAATTAATAAGAAAGTTTTTTTATAAAATGAAAACAACGAAAAATATACTAAGCCTCATCACGGCCTTTGCTGCCTGCCTGTTTTTTATGCCCGTAAATGGACAAGACCTGCAGGCCGATAACATGTTGCTGTTTCAGCGCGGCAGCGGGGGCTGGTCCAAGCAGTTCAAAGGAAAAGCATTTAAATACGATGTGGAGTTTTCCGCGGCTGAAAAAACCGCTATTGCCAACGAGGTAAAAAAAGATGATGCCAACATCGATAATATGTCTACCAGCAAAGAGATCCGGTACCTGGTAAAAGCTTTTAAAACAACTAACAATCCCAAATACCTGGCTGCCGCAGAAAATGGCATCCGTTACCTGTTAAACGCGCAGTATAAAAATGGGGGCTGGCCTCAATATTACCCATTGAATAATCTTTACAGGGCCCAGGTCACCTTTAATGATAATGCCATCATCAACGTGATGAAGGTTTTGCAGGACGTGGCACTACAACAAAATGACCTTGAAGTAGTCAATGCAAAACTGGTAGCAGCAGCTGCAAAAGCAGTGCAGGATGGCATTGGCTGTATCTTAAAAACACATATCAAAGCGAACGGTAAACTCACGGGCTGGTGCCAGCAATACGACGAGGTAACATTGAAGCCGGCCAAAGCCCGGGCCTATGAACTTCCTTCTATAAGCGCTGCCGAAAGCGTGAGCATCGTCCAATTCCTGCTTAGCCAGCCAAACCCATCGCCGGAAATTAAAGCAGCTGTTGCAGCCGCAGTGGAATGGTTAGACCTGGTGAAGATCACGGGATATAAAGTAGTGGAAACACCCGCCCCGGGTACCGCCAAAGGGTACGACCGGCAGTTGGTGAAAGACAGTATGTCCACCACCTGGGCGAGGTATTACGAGATCAGCACCAACAGGCCTTTTTTCTGTGACCGCGATGGGGTAGTAAAATATACTTATGCAGAACTGGATTATGAGCGCAGGAATGGTTATGCCTGGTACGGCAGCTGGGCAAAAAACCTGTTGGAAAAAACATACCCTGCCTGGATGAAAAAAAATGTAGCTCATTGATTTTAAATTAAGGGACCGTGAAAAAAATTATTTGTTCTATTGTATTGATGATAAGTGCCGGTTGGCTTTTTGGCCAATCAAAAAAAGTGGTGGCTCAAGACGGTAGCGGAGATTACGTTACAGTGCAG
This sequence comes from Chitinophagaceae bacterium, assembly GCA_036676685.1. GTDB lineage: Bacteria > Bacteroidota > Bacteroidia > Chitinophagales > Chitinophagaceae > Ferruginibacter. Next base: position 5,968 of record JAKFCK010000457.1, read on the forward strand.
GCTGCGATAGATGCCGTGCCGGATAGTAACACGCAATGGATAATTATCTATATCAAAAGCGGTATTTACAAAGAAGTTCTTACAATCTCCACGACAAAATCCTTTATAAAGCTCATTGGGGAAAACGCCCATAAAACCATCCTCAGTTTTGATAATTACGCTTCAAAAAAAGACAGTAAAGGGAGGGAATTTGGCACGACCAATTCGTCTTCCGTGTTTGTCAATGGCGATAATATCAGCTTTGAAAATCTCACTTTCCAAAATTCTTCCGGGCCCGTGGGCCAGGCCGTAGCAGTGAATGTAAGAGGCAATAAGGTAGCTTTTTACAAATGCCGGTTCCTCGGGTTCCAGGATACCTTGTACACCAAGGGCAGTACCCTGCAGTATTATAAAGAGTGCTATATTGAAGGCACGGTGGATTTTATTTTTGGCGCAGCTACCGCCCTTTTTGAGTCTTGTACATTACACAGCAAATCACGTGGCGGGCCTGTGACCGCTGCCTCCACGGATGAGGGCAAAAAATTCGGGTATGTGTTCCTCAACTGTAAACTCACGGGGGATGCACCGGCAGGTTCATCCATTTTAGGCAGGCCATGGCGGCCATTTGCCAAAACCGTTTTTATTAATTGCGAGATGGGCCAACACATCAAACCCGTGGGCTGGAACAACTGGGGCAAAACGGAAAATGAGAAAACCGCTTATTACGCAGAATATAAAAGCAGGGGAAAAGGTGCTGATCCGCGTAGGAGGTTGCCATGGTCTTTCCAGCTCACCAAAGCAGAAGCCAAACAATATACTGTTGATAATATTCTCGGGGACTGGAATCCGTTTTAAATAAATACACACAACATTTTCGCCTGCTATAAACCCGGGCAGGATAAAAGCCAGACCCAAATCCCGGGCAGCCATTTTTAACCCGTGTCCAAAATTTTTGGCTTAAAATAATTACATGAACAAGTCCATTGTAAGAAGGTTTATACTTCTTGTCCTTATCAATTGTTTGGTTGCCGGTGTTAATGCACAAGCGGTGCGTTTTACGCAGGATCTCTCCATGAATAACTGGAAACTTTGGTTAGATACCGCGGCGGTTTGGCAGCCTGATCCATTGTTTGCGCCGCCCGTAGATATCAACAAACTGCCGGTAAATTTACCCACAGGTGGATGGGCCAGCCTGGAAAAGGTGACCGGTAAAATCGTTCATCTCCCCGCCACAGTAGAAGAATATTTCTGGGGGCAAAACGGGAATGCTTTTGGCCTGGCGGGCAATTATTTAGGCGTATCCTGGTTTAGCACAGGTTTTATTGTACCTGCCAATCAAAAAGGTAAACGACTCAGCTTACAATTCGAGGCCGTGCGTTTCCGGGCAGAAATATTCATCAATAAAAAACTGGTAGGATATGATCTCGTGAATAGCACCCCATTTGAAATTGATATCAGTGATCATGTAAAATATGGGACTGTGAATGAAATTGCCGTGCGGATCACGGACCCCAACGGGAACTTTGACTGGCGCGACTCCCAGAATTTTATGTGGGGTAATTACCGCACCAATCCCACGCATGGTTTTGGTGGCATCACCGGCAAAGTAAAACTGGTGAGCACGGATAAAGTTTTTACCTCCGATGTGTTCATAAAAAATAAACCCCGGGCAAATGAAATTGATGCGGAGATCACTACCCGTAACATAACAGAGAAAGCGGTGGATGGTAGTATTTTATTACAGTTGAAAGAAAATAAAACAAACCGGGTGGTTTACCAACAATCTTACCCGGTGAGCAAAACCCCTGTTGGTAATAGTACAAGAACATTTACGATCAGCCTTCCCAATGCAAAACTATGGAGTGTCGATAGCCCCCATCTCTACACCCTTCACACGATATGGATCGGTGCAGATCAAACAACGGATCACTTCAGCCGCCGTTTTGGTTTCCGCTGGTTTGAGATACGGGATGTGGCGGGCGACAAACAGTTTTACTTAAATGGAAAACGGATCGTTTTATTAACGGCTATCTCCTGGGGATTCTGGCCGGTGAATGGGATAGCCCCTTCGGACGCGCTGGCAAAAAAACAAATTGAGGCTGCCAAAAAACTCGGATTAAATATGCTCAACTTTCACCGCACCATCGGGCAACAAAATGTGCTTGATTATGCGGATGAACTTGGCCTGTTATATTATGCAGAACCCGGGGGAAATCAATATCCTGCTGACCGGTTTTACGCAACAGATCCTTTAGGCAAACAACAGGCCGATTTCTATTTTGCTACCCGGGACGAAAAGTTCTTTAGGATGATCAAAAGGGACCGCAGCCACCCTTCGCTGGTTATCTATAACATGCACAATGAAAGAGGTGCGCCGCCGCAAAGGTTGGATAGCCTTCAAATGCTTGCGGGCCATCAGCTGGATGAAACAAGAATGAAAACCTACAATTCCTCCAATGGCAGTATTAAGATGGGACCGGACCCAAGGTTTAAATTACACCTGCTGCCCTATGATACTACCTTTCGCGATTATGGCTGGTTTGACCAGCACCATGCCGGCGGGCCGGGCACCTACCATGATAACCTGTATAAAAATCCAAAAGACTACGCGAAGTATTTTGATCATCCCGACGAGATCATTTTTTACGGAGAAGAAGGCGCTATAGGAACTCCGCCACGTTTGCAGCTGATACGAGATGAGATCCTTAAACGCGGGAAAAATATTGGCTGGGAAAGTGACAGTTACTTAAAATGGTATGACGCTTACAATAATTTTTTAAAAAGTGACCCGGGTTTTAATAAAGCCTATCCCAACGTTGATATTTTAACCAAAGCGATGGGCAACGTAGCCTATTACTACCAGGGCCGGGTGATAGAAAATGTACATATCAGTAATACCATTGACGGATATGCCGTAAACGGCTGGGAAAGTATGAAGCTGGAAAATCATTCCGGTATTGTAGATAATCACCGGAACCTGAAAGGCGATCCCACCCTTATTTCGAGGTATAACAAACCGTTGTATGTTGCTATTAAACTCAATCGTAAGGTGCTGGGAGTGGGCGATACTTCCAGGGCAGATTTTTTTATCGTCAATCAAAAAGATCTTGCCGGTGACTACGAACTGCGGGTAAAAGTTACGGGTGAAAAGGGCAACACGTTTCTCACAAAAACTGTAACGGTAAAACTTAGCGGCGGATCCGTATACGGCGAGCTGTTGTATGCCGGCCTGCCGGTACCTATCAACCAACCAGGTTATACCACCGTTACCGCTTCTTTATGGAGAAATGGCCAACAGGTAGCCAGGGGCGATGATAAAATTTTCGCTGTAGACCTGGATGCTTCCGGGATTCCTGCAGCAGGAATGGTTGCCGATACCAGTGGGATATTAGCGCCTTACTTAAAAGCAGTCGGTGTCGGTTCCTTTAAAGAATACAGGTCTGGCAGGCCCGAAGGAAAGTACTTACTCGTGGGTGCTTTTTTGCCACAGCAAACGGGGAACCCTTTAGTCACGGATATTTTGGAATGGGTAAATGAAGGCAACACGTTGATCGTGGTAAACAGCATCGAAACATGGGCCGATCACCTGGCCAAAAAAGAAGTGATCGACTACCGTGGCAGCAAAACATTGGGCACGGGCTGGTACGGCGGAAACTTCTTTTCCAAACAACATGTTTTGTTCAACGGCTTACCGCAGGCGCAGGTATTCAACTGGGAGTACCAGTGTTTTGCTACCTACAACCGCAGCAGGGCCGGCCTTCGGTTATTTAACGGCGAAACAATTGTCGCTGCTGTCGCGGACCACAAACCGGAAGTGTATTCCGCCCTCAGTATCGTACCTCATGGGCGCGGAAAGATCATCCTTTGTTCCTTAGATATATTTTCCTGCTTAAAAGATGTGCGGGCAGAAAAACGTGCAGAGGGAGATGGTGAGAACGCATCAATGAATACCTTTAACGTGCTGCAAAATAATAAGGCGAATATTGTGGGGCAGCAGTTGTTGCTGAATATGTTGAAGTATGCGCGGTGATCAGGGATCGGGGTTACTGCGGAAGAAAATACTCAACTGTCAGATCAAGTACTAGCTATTAACATCTAAAAACTGTCGAAACAAAGGTTACACACTTTTTCGAGTGCTGGTAGTTGTATGGGATTGTGCTGGGTTAAACACCAAGCAGCGGCGACACTTATTACTCTTTACTCAACCTTTTACACTACCTGTTTACTTTTTTATTAAGCTCTACCTGTAACTACGGCTGGAACTTGACCCACTACCGAAACTTATGAATCCTCTCTAATTTTATTTTTTCCATTTGTTCATTTAGGTCTTTCATTGATTCTTCATCTGAGACTTTCATGTTGCCATTAATTGACAATATTAAAATTTCTGTTTTCGCTTTCTTGGCAATATCGATTAGGATTAAATTGGAATAGCCTGCGATTTGTACAAACGATTTTAGATTATTTTGCACATAACAAATCTTTGTGCTAAGGCTTGAGCATTGTATAAAACCTTTTACTGAAGCCGAATCATAAAGATTTACGGTTTGGGCTTTGCCACTTAAACTGCAAAGAATAAAAAATGTAATTAATATTATCTTAGTTGCCATAATTTTTTAATAAATATTCTCCAAATTTTTTCATATCAAT
>JAKFCK010000458.1:0-1668 GCA_036676685.1 Chitinophagaceae bacterium
GTTTTAGTAGCAGTACTCATATAATACAAATATAAGCTTTCATAAAAATAGATAACAGCCTCAATAAACCCAATAGTTCACAGCATAAAATATCCTCTTAAAGGTATAATCTATCCCTTCCTGGAATTGTATATCCCCTGACCGCATCACAACTTTGTAAAGGAAATACACTCACGACTATCGGCTCAGAAATATCGGCTACCGGCTCACCACTCACGATTCACCACTCACGACTATGAACCATCAACTATCAACCATGAATCAACACTACCAAACCATCGACTCCTTTTTCGACATCTACGATTTACCCGCTGCGCAAAAAATGCTCAGCCGCTGTATCAAAACCGCCTGCTCCGGTCGTGTTTGGAAATATCTCCCGGCCAACGTTTTATTTTTTACAGAACAACTCCACATCCTTTCAAAAGCAACAATGAAAATAATGCAGGAGTATAATTACATAAAGGAAGTTGAAATTGAAGCAGGAGAAAACAACAGTGTATGGATGCTCAATCAGTACCCCATTTATTGCGGCTGGTGCAAACATCGCACACCCTGGGATTATTTTCCCCGGCATCTGTCAAAAAAAGAATTCCTCGATCCATACTTGGTACTTGAAAAATTTGCAGCCACGCATAACTCAGACCAATGGAAAAAAATCATCTTCAACATACGCTACTACGCACTTTCACATGAATCCATTTTTGAAGTATTGAACAAAAACAACTTCATCAACACATGCATCCACCTCCACAAACTCCTCGATGCCACACACCTCATCGAAGTCCGCCAATCCACCCCTCAACCCAAACCCCGCCCTAAATGGAAGCCTGCAGTTGAAATAGAAACTGGCATCTAAAGGAAAAACAATCAACCCTTTTATTAAACCGTTACACTTGGGATGTTGATTACATCACTAATGCAATTCACCACAGTAGCACTAAAGTTGATCAGGGCATATGCCGAAAACCAGGCTGTATATTGGTTTTCGGGGTCCTTTTTGGTTACTTTTTGGACAAGCAAAAAGTAACAAGAACCAAATTCTGCTTGCACAATTCTCTTCAACTAAAAATAAGATAATCATGAATTTCAACGAACCACACTTCATCAAACTTCTCTTCCTCCTCTCCGATACACAGCAATGGCTCACCCACATGAGTCATGATCTCCTGTCACAGTTACCCAACAGCAGCCGGCTAAAACAGAAAAACTACTACCTCAGCATCACTGCCTTTGCACACATCATCGAGCGCCATTACTATCGCATCGAGCGCCATCCCGGCACAGGAAAATTTTGTATCCCTATCCCCGACATTTTACAGCATATCAAAGAAACAAAAGACGAATCACCAAAGCCAGTCCATGGCACACTAAACTATGCACGCACCAAAAACACAGGCACCATAATAGGTCACGAGCGTACCGGCACCCCCACCACCCACATCACCGTTATTACCTGTCCCGCCGGAAACATCATCACCGCCTTCCCCGGCATGCCATAAATTGGTTACCAACCTTTCAATGGTTGGTAACCCTGTATTCATTCCCTTCAAGCCCGCACGTCCAACCCAATCCCAAATTCCCAATCACAAATTCCTAATTCCATTATCGCTTGCCCTCGCTTCTTAAGGCACCATACTCCCATTATACTCCCTAGATAAAGCGTACTTA